>CAMPIF010000045.1 GCA_946886245.1 Ectopseudomonas composti
GGTTGATGTGGAACTGGGTGTCCTTGTGCAGCAGCTCGGCCGGCAGCACGTGCTTGACGATCAGCTCCATCACACCGTCGCGCAGGTCGTCGTATTTCACTTCCGGGTTGTGCTGGGTGGACAGCACGACCGCGTCGATGGCCGCGACCTTGCCGTTCTCGTAACGGCAGGTGACCTGGGATTTGGCATCCGGGCGCAGCCACGGCAGCAGGCCGGATTTGCGCGCTTCGGCCTGGCGCTCGACCAGGCGATGCGAGAAGCAGATCGGCGCCGGCATCAGTACGTCGGTTTCGTTGCTGGCGTAGCCGAACATCAGGCCCTGGTCGCCAGCGCCCTGATCTTCCGGCTTGGCGCGGTCGACGCCCTGGTTGATGTCCGGGGACTGCTTGCCAATGATGTTGAGCACGCCACAGGTGGCGCCGTCGAAGCCAACATCGCTGCTGGTGTAGCCGATGTCGCAGATGACGTCGCGAACGATCTGTTCCAGATCGACCCAGGCGCTGGTGGTGACTTCGCCGGCGACGATGGCCACACCGGTCTTGACCAGGGTTTCCACGGCCACGCGGGCGTGCTTGTCCTGGGCGATGATGGCATCGAGCACCGCATCGGAGATCTGGTCGGCGATCTTGTCCGGATGCCCTTCGGACACGGACTCGGAGGTAAACAGGGAATATTCGCTCATCTATCGGTTCCTTTCTTGCCGGAGGCTGAAGGCGCTGTGCGCATCGGGTTTGGCAAAGTGCCGTAACTGAATCTGAAAGCCGTTTTTCAGGCCTATGTAGAGGCTTTCGCCGGGTGTCAGGCCGGCGGCCGTCGCCCAGCGCGCCAGGTCTTCCTGTTCGAAGCCGAGCCACAGGTCGCCGCAGGCTTCGCGTGCCCAGCTCTGGTCGTGGCTGCACAGCTCGCTGAGCAGCAGGCTGCCGCCGGGCGCGACCAGGCCGGCCAGCTTGCGAAAAGCCTCGGCCGGGGTGGCGAGATGGTGCAGCACCATGTTCAGCACCACGCAGTCGGCGGGCTGCTGTTGATCCTGCAGCGCATCGGCCAGTTTCAGCTCGACGTTGTCCAGGCCCTCGGCGGTGCAGCGCTGGCTGGCCAGTTCGAGCATAGCCGGGCTGTTGTCCAGTGCCGTGACCCGCGCGAAGCGACGCGCCAGATCGGGCAGGAAGGCGCCATCGCCAGGACCGATTTCCAGTGCCGTGGCATCGTCGCTGAAATGCAGGGCATCGAGCAGGGACAGCAGGCTGTCGCGGTACTGCGGCAAGCCGGCGATCAGATCCTGCTGGGCCTGGAAGCTGGTGGCCATGCGCGCGAAGAAGTCGCGGCTGACGGTAGCGCGCTGCTGATGCACGGTGGCGATGCGCGCCTGCACATCGCCGGGCAGCGGCAGTTCGTCGATGTCCTCCAGCAGTGCGGCGTGCAGGCGGCCACTGGGCAGGGCGCGGCGGTAGAAGATCGCATTGCCTTCGCGGCGCGTGGCCACCAGCCCTGCCTGGGCCAGCACTTTGAGGTGGTGGCTCATGCCTGACTGACCAATGGCGAAGATCTGCGCCAGTTCCAGCACGCCAAAGGAATCGTTGCTCAGGGTGCGCAGTACATTCAGGCGCAGCGGATCACCGCCGGCCTTGCACAGGGCGGCGAGCTCATCGCAGGGGTCGAATTCCAACTGGGGTGCGCGCAGGGTCATGGTGGCGCAGTCTAGTCGGTCATTTTTCATACAGCAATACCAATATCAAAAAGTTTTGATATTGGGTCCTGACTAGCCTGGCGCCTGACTCAATTGCAGAAAAGCTGCCGGGGCCGGGCTCAGGCTGGTGCCAAGTCGCCACAGCACATGCAGTTCGCGCTCGATCTGCATGTCCTGCACCTTCAGGCGCTGCAGCTCGCCGCTGGCCAGTTCGCGTTCGACCACCCGTTGCGACAGCCAGGCGATGCCCTTGCCGTCGGCGAGCAGGCGCTTGAGCGCCTCGGTACTGCCAATGGCCATGCCGGCCTGTGGCTCCAGTCCGTGCTCGCGATAGGCCTGCTCGATGCTGGCGCGAGCACCTGAGCCGGGTTCGCGCATGTACAGCGGGTATGCCTGCAGGTCGCGGGCCTCAAGGTGCTCGGCCCTGGTCAGCGGGTGCCGCGGCGATACCACCGGAAGCAGGGCATCGCGCGCCAGCAGGCGATGCGCGTAGTCGACCTGGGCGAACGGGCCTTCGACGAAGCCCAGGCTGATGCGGCCTTCGTCCAGTTGCCGGGTCACGACGTCGGTGTTGCTCACGTCCAGGCTGACGAATATCTGTGGATGCAGGGCGCGGAAGCGGGTGAGCAGCGGCGGCAGCAGGTAGGCGCCGAGCGTGGCGCTGGCGCCCAGGTGCAGTTCGCCCTGCTCCAGTTGGGCAAAGTCGCGCAGGTCGCGTTCGGCGGCGCGTTCCAGAGCAAAGATGCGCCGCGCGTAGTCATGCAGGCGCAGGCCGCCTTCGGTCAGTCGCACGCCGCGTGGCTGGCGATCGAACAGGCGCAGGTCGAGGTTGGCTTCGAGGTCGCGAATTTCCCGCGTTACGGCAGGCTGACTGATGTGCAGACGCTCGGCGCCGGCGCTGATGCTGCCGGCTTCTGCAACGGCCAGAAAGACCTTCAGGTGGTGGAGGTTCATGGTCTATGCATAAATTAAAGGTATGGTTTGGATGCTGAATATGTATTTTTCATATGGCAAGCCAATTCTTACCCTTGCGCCATCATTCATGTCACGGGACCACCCGACTCATGCCGCGCCCCTTCAGTCGTTTACCCGAGCCCCTGGCTTTCATTCGTCATTTCACCCCCAGCTGGTTCGCCATGACCATGGGCACCGGTGTGCTGGCGTTGGTGATGGCTCGTCTGCCCTGGCAACTGCCGGGATTGCCGATGCTCGCCGAGGGGCTGTGGTTTGTCGCGGTCGCTCTGTTCGCCCTGTTCAGCGGGCTGTTTCTGCTGCGCCTGGCGCTGTTTCGCGACACCCTCTGGCCGATGTTGCTGCATCCGGTGCAGTCGATGTTCCTTGGCGCCATTCCCATGGGCCTGGCGGTGTTGATCAAAGGGTTGCTGCTGTTCGGCGTGCCGCGCTGGGGTGAGGGCGTCTACGCGCTGGCCCATGCGCTGTGGTGGCTGGACGCGGCGCTGGCGCTGCTCGGTGCCTTGCTGGTGCCCTACCTGATGTTCACCCGCCAGCATCATGCGCTGGAGAAGCTCACGGCGGTCTGGCTGCTACCTATCGTCGCACCCGAGGTCGCCGCCAGCACGGCAGGGGCGCTGGCGCCGCATCTATCCGCCGAGGCGGCACAGCAGTTGCTGGTGGCCGGTTTCGTGCTGTGGGGATTATCGCTGTCGCTGGCGTTCTCGCTGATCACCCTGGTGCTGCTGCGCCTGGCCCTGCACAAATTGCCGGATACCGATTTCGCCGCTACCAGCTGGTTGCCACTGGGGCCTCTGGCTACCGGCTGTTTGGGCCTTCTGAGCATGGGGCAGGCGGCACCGCTGGCTTTTGCCGGTACGCCGCTGGTCAGCGCCGCCGAGTTGGCGCGGGATCTCGGTCTGATCGGCGGCCTGGCCTTGTGGGGCGCTGGGCTGTGGTGGCTGGTGATCGCTACCTTGTTCACCCGTCACTACATCCGCGACAACATGCCGTTCAACCTCGGTTGGTGGGGTTTCACCTTTCCGCTGGGCGTGTTCGCCCTGGCCACCTTCGAGCTGCAGGCCGTGACCGGTTTGAGCCTGTTCGCCTTCATCGGTCTGCTGCTGGCGGTGCAACTGGCGGCGGTCTGGACCCTGGTGTTCAGTCGCACGCTCGCAGGCGTCTGGCATGGCGAGTTGTTTCAGGCGCCCTGCCTGGGCGGGCCGGGCAGCCCGGCGGTGAGCGTTCTGAGCGAGCAGGCGGGCTGATTTGGTCTCTACGACCATCTGTCATTGCCCCGCGAGGGCTGGCTGGGCGAAAATGGCCACCTTTTTTCGCCCCTTCATTCAGAAGCAGCCCCCGTAGGAGATTCAGCGATGCCCAGCCGTCGTGAGCGAGCCAATGCCATTCGTGCCCTCAGCATGGATGCCGTGCAGAAAGCCAACAGCGGCCACCCCGGTGCCCCCATGGGTATGGCGGACATCGCCGAAGTGCTGTGGCGCGACTACCTCAAGCACAACCCGAGCAACCCGAACTTCGCCGATCGTGACCGCTTCGTGCTGTCCAACGGCCATGGTTCGATGCTGATCTATTCGCTGCTGCACCTGACCGGCTACGACCTCGGCATCGAAGACCTCAAGCAGTTCCGCCAACTGCACAGCCGTACTCCGGGCCACCCGGAATACGGTTACACCCCGGGTGTCGAGACCACCACCGGCCCGCTCGGCCAGGGCATCGCCAACGCCGTCGGCTTCGCTATCGCCGAGAAGGTACTGGGCGCGCAGTTCAACCGTGAAGGCCACGATATCGTCGACCACAACACCTACGTGTTCCTCGGCGACGGCTGCATAATGGAAGGCATTTCCCACGAAGTCTGCTCGCTGGCCGGCACCCTGGGCCTGGGCAAGCTGATCGCCTTCTACGACGACAACGGCATCTCCATCGACGGCGAAGTCGAGGGCTGGTTCACCGATGACACGCCAAAGCGCTTCGAAGCCTACGGCTGGCAGGTGATCCGCAACGTCGACGGCCATGACGCCGAAGAGATCAAGATGGCCATCGAGACCGCGCGCAAGAGCGTGGACCAGCCGACCCTGATCTGCTGCAAGACCACCATTGGCTTCGGTTCGCCGAACAAGCAGGGCAAGGAAGAGTGCCACGGTGCCCCGCTGGGCAACGACGAAATCGCCCTGACCCGCGCCGCGCTGGGCTGGAACCATGGCCCGTTCGAAATCCCGGCCGAGATCTACGCCGAGTGGGATGCCAAGGAAGCCGGTGCTGCCGCCGAAGCCGCCTGGAACGACAAGTTTGCCGCCTACGCCGCTGCCCATCCCGAGCTGGCTGCCGAGTTCAAGCGCCGCATTGCCGGTGAGCTGCCGGCCGACTTCGCCGAGAAGGCCGCTGCCTACATCAAGGATGTCGCCGAGAAGGGTGAAACCATCGCCAGCCGCAAGGCCAGCCAGAACGCGCTGAACGCCTTCGGCCCGCTGCTGCCTGAATTCCTCGGTGGCTCCGCCGACCTGGCCGGTTCCAACCTGACCCTGTGGAAAGGCTGCCAAGGCGTATCTGCGCAGGATGCGTCCGGCAACTACATGTTCTACGGCGTGCGCGAATTCGGCATGAGCGCGATCATGAACGGCGTCGCCCTGCACGGCGGTTTCGTGCCCTACGGCGCGACCTTCCTGATCTTTATGGAATACGCGCGCAATGCCGTGCGCATGTCCGCGCTGATGAAAAAGCGTGTGCTCTATGTGTTCACCCACGATTCCATCGGCCTTGGCGAAGACGGCCCGACCCACCAGCCGATCGAGCAACTGGCCAGCCTGCGCGGCACGCCGAACCTCGATACCTGGCGCCCGGCCGATGCCGTGGAGTCCGCCGTGGCCTGGAAGTACGCCATCGAGCGCGCCGACGGCCCGAGCGCCCTGGTGTTCAGCCGCCAGAATCTGCCGCACCAAGCACGCGACGCCCAGCAACTGGCCGATGTCGCTCGCGGTGGCTACGTACTGAAAGACAGCGGCGGCGAGCCGGAGCTGATTCTGATCGCCACCGGTTCGGAAGTCGGTCTGGCCGTGGCGGCCCATGACAAGCTGACCGCAGCCGGCCGCAAGGTGCGCGTGGTGTCGATGCCGTCCACCAGCGTGTTCGACGCTCAGGACGCCGGCTACAAGCAGGACGTGCTGCCGCTCCAGGTAAGTGCGCGCATCGCCATCGAGGCCTCGCACGCCGACTACTGGTACAAGTACGTGGGCCTGGAAGGTCGCATCATTGGCATGACCAGCTTCGGCGAGTCGGCCCCGGCTCCTGCACTGTTCGAGCACTTCGGTTTCACCGTCGACAACATCGTCGCCACTGCCGAAGAACTGCTGGACGCCTGAGTGAGAACGACGCGGTAAGGTGGGTGACGCTCTTTTCACCCACCGTTACACCGACGGTGGATCGATAAAGCGCAATCCACCCTACGTTCATCCGAGATTTCCTATGTCCAATCGTCCCTATCGTGTCGCCCTCAACGGTTATGGCCGCATCGGTCGTTGCGTGCTGCGCGCGCTGCATGAGCGTGGCAATTCGGCGAGCCTGGAAATCGTCGCGCTGAACGACCTGGCCGATCAGGCCAGCATCGAGTACCTGACGCGCTTCGACTCCACCCACGGGCGTTTTCCCGGCGAGGTGAAGGTCGATGGCGACTGCCTGCACATCAATGGCGATTGCGTGAAGGTGCTGCGCCAGAGCGAGCCCGAGGCCATCGACTGGGCCGCGCTGGGCATCGATCTGCTGCTGGAGTGCTCCGGTCAGTACGTCACTCGTGACCAGGCGCAACGCTTCATCGACGCCGGCGCGCCGCGCGTGCTGCTGTCGCAGCCGATGGCGAGCGAGGCGGATATCGATGCCACCGTGGTCTACGGAGTCAATCAGCAGTGCCTGAGCGGCGCCGAGCGACTGGTATCGAACGCCTCCTGCACCACCAACTGCGGTGTGCCGTTGCTGAAACTTCTCGATGAGGTGGTGGGTCTGGAGTACGTCTCCATTACCACCATCCACTCGGCGATGAACGACCAACCGGTGATCGATGCCTACCACCACGAAGACCTGCGCCGCACGCGCTCGGCCTTTCAGTCGGTGATCCCGGTGTCCACCGGCCTGGCGCGTGGTATCGAGCGTTTGCTGCCGGAGCTGGCCGGGCGTATCCAGGCCAAGGCCATCCGTGTGCCGACGGTCAACGTCTCCTGCCTGGACATTACCCTGCAGACCGCGCGCGATACCTCTGCAGAAGAGATCAACCGCGTGCTGCGTCAGGCGGCACAGAGCGGCCCGCTCAAGGGGCTGCTGGCCTACACCGAACTGCCGCACGCCAGTTGCGACTTCAACCACGACCCGCACTCGGCCATCGTCGACGGCAGCCAGACCCGCGTGTCCGGCCCGCGCCTGGTCAACCTGCTGGCCTGGTTCGACAACGAGTGGGGGTTTGCCAACCGTATGCTCGATGTCGCCGAACATTTTCTTGCTGTATCCACTTCCTCTGTACAACCAGCCTTTGTGAAGGACTGATCCATGACCGTTCTGAAGATGACCGACCTCGACCTCGCTGGTAAGCGTGTGCTGATCCGCGAAGACCTCAACGTCCCGGTGAAAGATGGCGTGGTCAAGAGCGACGCGCGCATCCTCGCCTCCTTGCCGACCATCAAGCTGGCGCTGGAGAAGGGCGCTGCCGTGCTGGTCTGCTCGCACCTGGGCCGCCCGGAAGAGGGCATCTACAGCGAGGAAGACAGCCTGGCACCGGTCGCGGCCTACCTGAGCAAGGCGCTCGGCCGCGACGTGCCGCTGGTCAAGGACTACCTCGGCGGTGTCGAGGTCAAGGCCGGTGAGCTGGTGTTGCTGGAGAACGTACGCTTCAACAAGGGCGAGAAGAAGAACAGCGACGAGCTGGCCCGGCAGTACGCCGCCCTGTGCGACGTGTTCGTGATGGACGCCTTCGGTACCGCTCACCGCGCCCAGGGTTCGACCCATGGCGTGGCCAAGTTCGCCAAGGTCGCCTGCGCCGGCCCGTTGCTGGCTGCCGAGCTGGACGCCCTGGGCAAGGCCCTGGACAAGCCGTCCCGGCCGATGCTGGCCATCGTCGCCGGCTCCAAGGTGTCGACCAAGCTGGACGTGCTCAACTCCCTGGCCGACATCTGCGACTCGCTGATCGTCGGTGGCGGCATCGCCAACACCTTCCTCGCTGCTGCCGGCCTGCCGGTGGGCAAGTCGCTGTACGAGGCCGATCTGGTCGAAACGGCCAAGGCCATTGCGGCCAAGGTCAGCGTCCCACTGCCGGTCGACGTGGTGGTCGCCAAGGCCTTCGCCGAAGACGCCGAAGCCACCATCAAGGCGGTCAAGGACGTCAGCGATGACGACATGATCCTCGACATCGGCCCGCAGACTGCGGCGATGTTCGCCGAAATGCTCAAGGCCTCGCAGACCATTCTGTGGAACGGTCCGGTCGGTGTGTTCGAGTTCGATCAGTTCGGCAACGGCACCAAGGCCCTGGCCCTGGCCATCGCCGAAAGCCCGGCGTTCTCCATCGCTGGCGGTGGCGACACCCTGGCCGCCATCGACAAATACGGCGTGGCGGACAAGATCTCCTACATTTCCACTGGCGGCGGCGCCTTCCTCGAGTTCGTCGAAGGCAAGGTGCTGCCAGCTGTGGAAGTGCTGGAGCAACGCGCACAGTAAACACCGGTCAGGGCGAAGGCGCGTCCTTCACCCGCGACGGATTAAACCCTGACGTGAACGGATGGTCTGTAGAAAACCGGATCATCGAACAAGGAGTCATGTCATGGGCAAGTTAGCCGTCTTGAGTGTCATGGGTATGTTGCTGGCGGGTTGCGCCGGCGGTGGTCGAGAAGCGGCCTGCGAGGTGTTCAGCCCGGCGCAGATCGAAACCCCGACCACTCAGGATGATCAGCGTGTCGAGCAAAGCAGTGGCCAGCCCACGGGTTCGACACCGGAACAGCGTTGCTGACGAGGAGAGGCAATGAGCGGAATCAGACTGGCGGGGCTTGCTGCCGGCGCCTTGTTGCTGGCGGCCTGCAGCAGCCAGCCGGAAGCACCGGATCAATGGAATCGCTGGGTATGCGACAGCCAGACCGAAGTGCTGTGGCGCTTCGCCAACGGCAGCGTCGAGCAGGTGGATGTACGCCTGGGCGGTGGCGACATCGTCTATCGTCTGACTCAGGAACCGGCAGGATCTGGCGCGCTGTACAGTGACGGGCGTCTGTCCTTCCACACCAAGGGTGAGGAGGGCCTGGTCTACTGGACCGCGACCGATGACCTGATAGGCCGTGGCTGCAAGGCCCCGTAACACCTTCGGCGACGCCGAGACAAGAGCTGCGGGCATGCCCCAGCTTCAGGAAACTTGAACAACGCCTGCCCCTGCGGCAGGCTTGCACGATTAACGACCTCCAAACCGGGAGACAGAAACACCATGGCACTTATCAGCATGCGCCAGATGCTCGACCACGCCGCCGAATTCGGCTACGGCGTGCCGGCCTTCAACGTCAACAACCTCGAGCAGATGCGCGCCATCATGGAAGCCGCCGACAAGACCGATTCGCCGGTTATCGTCCAGGCCTCCGCCGGCGCGCGCAAATACGCCGGCGCGCCTTTCCTGCGTCACCTGATTCTTGCCGCCATCGAAGAATTTCCGCATATCCCGGTGTGCATGCACCAGGACCACGGCACCAGCCCCGATGTGTGCCAGCGCTCGATCCAGCTGGGCTTTTCCTCGGTGATGATGGACGGCTCGCTGAAAGAAGACGGCAAAACCCCGGCCGACTACGACTACAACGTCCGCGTCACCCAGCAGACCGTGGCCTTCGCCCATGCCTGCGGTGTGTCGGTGGAAGGTGAGCTGGGTTGCCTCGGTAGCCTGGAAACCGGTATGGCCGGTGAAGAAGATGGCGTCGGCGCCGAAGGCGTGCTCGATCACAGCCAGATGCTCACCGACCCGGAAGAGGCTGCCGACTTCGTCAAGCGCACCCAGGTCGATGCGCTGGCCATCGCCATCGGCACCAGCCACGGCGCCTACAAGTTCACCAAGCCGCCAACCGGCGACATCCTCGCCATCGACCGCATCAAGGAAATCCACAAGCGCATCCCCAACACCCATCTGGTGATGCACGGCTCCAGCTCGGTGCCGCAGGAGTGGCTGGCGATCATCAACGAGTTCGGTGGCGACATCAAGGAAACCTACGGCGTGCCGGTCGAGGAAATCGTCGAAGGCATCAAGCACGGCGTGCGCAAGGTCAACATCGACACCGACCTGCGTCTGGCTTCCACCGGAGCGATGCGCCGCATGATGGCCGAGCACCCGAGCGAGTTCGACCCGCGCAAGTTCTTCGCCAAGACCATCGTCGCCATGCGCGACATCTGCATCGCCCGCTACGAAGCCTTCGGCACCGCCGGCAACGCCTCCAAGATCAAGCCGATCTCCCTGGAAGGCATGTACCAGCGCTACGCCAGCGGCGAGCTGAACGCCAAGGTCAACTGAGCCGCTGCGGGCTCAATGCCCGCGTGGCTCGGCCGAAAGCCGCGACTGCGCAAGCGTCGCGGCTTTTTCATGCCTGGCGTTCGGGCTTCAGGGTGCTGCGCTGAGCAGGGCGCGGTGCTCGATAAGCAGCTTGTCGAAGCGGGCTGCTCCCGCCTCGGTCTCGTAGCCTGTGTTGTCCTGGGTGTAAACACCGGCCTTGAAATACAGCGGCTTGCGAGCCCAGCTCGAGTCAAGTCGGGTGCTCCATTTGCTGGCATTGAGATTGATCACCAGCGTGCCTTTGGGTGTCAGGTGAACCACATAGGTGAAGCGCTGGTTCAGGGCAATGCCAGTAGCCAGGGTAACGATCTGAATCTCGGCTTCTGGGCTCAGGCGTACCTTGGCGACGATATTTCCGCTTTGCGCATAGGCCTTGTACTGATACTCCAGCTTGAGCAACGGCATCGAGCTCTTGTAGGCGTGGATCTGGCCGATGACGATCTTGCCCGTGGAGGGAACCTGGCTGACCTGCAGTCCGGCGTGCAGGAAATGGTCTGCCTCCGGGTAGGTCCAGTTGCGCAGGCTGCCGTCGGCATAGGTCTCGCGCAGCTCGCTGCGTGGGTATTTGGCGCTTTCGGTGGTCGTGCCGTTGACCGGCGACCAGAAGAAGATGGCGCCATCTCTGGACTGGAAATAGTGATCCTGATAACCGCCGGCCAGCAGAGGGGTTTCAATGGTGGTAGCGGGAACGCCGACTGGAATGCTGAGGTTCCACATAGCGAGTTCGATCATGTTCAAAGTTCCTGAAAGACGGAAACTTCAGTCGGTGCACATCTCGTCCAGGAGTCAGTAACGGCTTACTTGGCGTTCCAGCGGGTGACGCGAGCTAGAAGGTGGCAGAGCTGCCTGCCTCGAGTGCAGGTGCAGCTCAGGGCACGCTCTATAGCGGCATGATGCGGCAATGCCTGAGCACCATTCGTCGTGTTGTTGGCGTCAATAAATGAGCGCTCTTTGCTCCAGATGACCTCGCCCGCTTTGGGCGCGCAGTGGCGATTGCCTGGGCGGTTCGCTGCGCAGGTAAAACCCTGTAAAACTCCCGGAGCAAAGTCATAGGCGGGGTACGCCATAATTCGTGCACTGTCTCCGGGAACCTGCCGCCCATGTCCAGCAAGCCACGTCTGTTGCTCGCTTTCCTTCTTGCCGTGTTGCTGGCTTCGCTGCTCGCCTCGATCTTCCAGACCCAGAGCAATCTCGCCGCGCTGCAGGCGCTCGGCGCACCGATGCCGCTGGATGTGCGCGTCGGCACCACCTGCCTCGATCTGCTCGGCTTCGCCCCGACCTTCGCTCTGCTCAGTGCCCTGGGTTTTCTCATCGCCCTGCCGCTCGCGGCCTGGCTGGCGCGGCGCATGCCGCCGCTGCGTTGGCTGATTTTCGTGCTGGCCGGCGCTGCAGCCATCTGGACGGCACTGGCACTGGCCAATGCGCTGGCGCCGATGCCGACCCTGATCGCTGCGGACCGCAGCCCGTTCGGCACGCTCGGACTGATGGCCTGCGGCAGTGTCGGTGCGCTGCTGTTCGGCCAGCTCGGCCGACGCGTGCGCTACCGGACGCAGCCGACTTCCTCCGACTCTCTGTGACAAGGCGTTGCCCATGTTGAGAAGCACCCGCGCGCTGATGCTCGGCGCCCTGTTCGTCAGCACGCCGCTGCTGGCCCAGGACTACCGTGTCGAAATCTTCAGCGAAGGCCTGGAGAACCCCTGGGCCGTGGCTTTCCTGCCGGACGGGCGCATGCTGGTTACCGAACGTGCCGGACGGCTGCGCATCATCGAAGTCGACGGCAGTGTCGATCCCGAGCCGGTGGCGGGCCTGCCCGAGGCCTTCATCGCTGCCCAGGCCGGGTTGATGGAAGTGGCGCTGGACCCCGACTACAGCGACAACCGCTGGCTGTACCTGACCTATGCCCACGGCTCGCAGGAGGCCAACAACACGCGTCTGGCCCGTGCCCGCCTGGTGGATGACGAGCTGCACGACTTCGAAGTGTTGTTCACCGCCCAGCCGCTCAAGGCTGGCGCCGCGCATTACGGCGGACGTATCGCCTTTCTCGCCGACAAGACCCTGGTGCTGACCCTGGGCGATGGCTTCGACTGGCGCGAGCAGGCGCAGAACCCGGCCAACCACCTGGGCAAGATCGTGCGCCTGAACCGCGACGGCAGCGTGCCGCAGGACAACCCGCTGGTGGGGCAGGAAGGCGCTGCGCCGGAGATCTACAGCCTCGGTCACCGTAACGTCCAGGGCATCTTCCACGACGCCGAGCACAACCGCCTGTATAGCCACGAGCACGGCCCGCGCGGGGGCGACGAGCTCAACCTGATCGAGGCCGGCAACAACTACGGCTGGCCGCTGGCGACCTTCGGCATCGATTACACCGGTGCGCGCGTGAGCCCCTACACCGAGCTGCCGGGGTTGACCTCGCCATTGCTGCACTGGACGCCCTCGGTGGCGCCGTCGAGCCTGACCCTGTATCGCGGCGAACTGTTCCCCGACTGGCAGGGCGACCTGTTCGCCGCCACCCTGGCCGAGCGCAGCGTACGACGCATTCGCGTGCGCGACGGCATGCTGGCCGGTGAGGAAATCCTCTTCGAGGAGCTGGGCGAGCGCATTCGTGATGTGCGCAGCGGGCCGGATGGCGCGCTTTATCTGCTCACCGACAACCCACAGGGGCGCCTGCTGCGTGTGGTGCCCAGCGAATAGCGCGGCATCCGTTACACTGGCGGTCCTGATGAAAATGGGATCGTAGCGTTGAAGTATCTACAGGGTTATCCGGTTGCCTTGCAGCAGCAGGTTCGCCAACTGATCGCCGATGACCGCCTGGGCGACTACCTGGCGCAGCGTTATCCGGGCCGGCATGAAGTGCAGAGCGACAAGGCGCTGTACGGCTACGTGATGGCGCTCAAGCAGGAGCACCTGAAGAACGCACCGGCCATCGACAAGGTGCTCTACGACAATCGTCTCGACCTCACCCACCGCGCCCTCGGCCTGCACACGGCGATCTCGCGGGTGCAGGGTGGCAAGCTCAAGGCGAAGAAGGAGATTCGCGTCGCCTCGCTGTTTCGCGACGCGGCGCCGGCCTTCTTGCAGATGATCGTGGTGCATGAGCTCGCGCACCTGAAGGAGGCCGATCACAACAAGGCCTTCTACAAGCTGTGCGATCACATGTTGCCGGGCTATGCGCAGATCGAATTCGACCTGCGCATGTACCTGACCTGGCGCGAAATGACCGGCACCGGCTGAGTCGTAGGGTGCGCCATGCGCACCGGTGGAAGACTCCGGTGTATCAGCTGTGCAGGCGCAGGTTGAGCTGATCGACTACCTCGGCCCAGTCGGCGTCTTCGAGAATTTCCTCGCGCAGCAAGGCTGCCTGCGCCGGGCTCCAGAACGGCGCATCGGCCAGCGAGCAAGTGGCTGGCAGCGGCGAATGGGTACTGATGAAGGCGCTGATGCTGGCGGCATCGTCAGGTAGGCCGAGCTGCTTGAACAGGGCTGGCAGGCTGTGGGTCGGGTTTTCCATGGTATGGGCTCTCGCAAGGCGTGGTGTTCATCGCTCATTACCAACCCTAGCCCAGATAGTTCCGTTTACGCGGCTGTCAGCACCTCGAAAACCTGTTGGCGGCTCCCTACTGGCAGGCTTATCTCGTCGCCGGGCTTCTTGCCGAGCAGCAACCGCCCGAGCGGTGCGGTATTACCGAGCACCTGGATGGTCTGGCCGGCCAGTTGCAGTTTCATGCTGGCGCCCGGTGGGCCAAGGAACAGCCATTGTTCGTGGCCATCCTCGGTCGCAAGCTGTACCAGCGCGCCGAGCTGGATGCCCTGCTCGACATCGAAGGGGCGCGGGCGCAACTGGCGCCAGGTGATCAGGGTCTGGCGCAGTTCTTCGACGCGACGCGCCTGACCGCTGGCCAGGTAGGCGGCCTCCAGGCCCAGGGTGTCGTACTTGTTCTCGGCGACATTCTCTTCGTGGGTGGCCGCTTCGTGGGCGCTGAGGGCGGCGAGGCTGGCCTGCTCGAGGTCGGTCTGCAGATGGCTGAGCACGTCTTGCAGCAGCAGATTCTTGTCCATGGTGCGTTTTCGGATTCGGGTTGGTGAAAGGGACGGCGGCCCCTCTTCAAAGCTATTGGGTGGCCAGTTGCACGCGGTTGCGACCTTCAGCCTTGGCGCGGTACATGGCGGCATCGGCCAGGCGGATCAGCTGGGTGGCATCATCGGCGCCGCAGCTCAGGGCGATGCCGATGCTGGCGCCGACGCGCACGGCACGATCTTCCAGGTACATCGGCGTGTCCAGCCCTTCCAGCAGGCGCTTGGCCAGTTCGTGCGCATGTTCGGCTGATTGCACGCTCTCGCAGATCACCACGAACTCGTCACCGCCGAGGCGGGCAGGCAGATCGCTATCGCGCACGTACTGCCGCAGGCGCCGCGCTATTTCGGCCAGTACCAGGTCGCCATAGCCATGGCCGTGCTGGTCGTTGATCGGCTTGAAGCCGTCCAGGTCGATCAGCATCACGGCCAGTAGTTCATTGCGCCGCTGGCTGCGCGCCAGTGCCTGTTCCAGGTGTTGCTGCAGGGCGGTGCGGTTGGCCAGGCCGGTCAGCGGGTCCTGCAGGGCCAGCTCACTGAGGCGCTGATTGGCCTGTTCCAGGGCCTGGGTGCGTTCGGTGACGCGCTTGGCGAGGATCTGTTCGTTGAGTTGCAGCGCGGCCTCGCGCTGGCGCTTGAGTTCGTTGAAACGTGCGGCCAGGGCAAAGGACAACAGGATCATCTCCAGCCCCGAGCCGATCTGCATGGCGTACAGGGTAAGGAAGTTCGACGGGATCAGGGCGAAGTTGCGCAACGCCAGCAGCACCGCGCCGGTCAGCAGCATCAGCCAGGCCAGGGCGAACAGGCGAGCGCCGGGCACCCGGTAGCCAACGCAGACGAAGCTGGTGAGCAGTAGTGTCAGGGTGGCGATCAGGCCGGTCAGCGACATCAGCTGCAGCGCGCGCTGC
>CAMPIF010000046.1 GCA_946886245.1 Ectopseudomonas composti
GCCCGTATGCAATCCGGGGAAATGGGCGGCGCTATTCCCGGATTTCATCCGGGCTACAGGGCGCCGTGCCGCTCCAGCGCCCACTCGACATGCTCGCGCACCAGCGGCGATGGATGATCGCGACGCGCCTCCAGGGCCTGTAGCACCGGGATGGTCGAGGGCGCATTGCCCAGGCCGACCGCCAGGTTGCGCAGCCAGCGCTCGTAGCCGGCACGGCGTAGCGGCGAGCCTTCGGTGCGGCTGAGAAACTCCTCTTCCGTCCACATGAAAAGCTCGGCCAGGCCGCTGTTGTCCAGGCCGTGGCGCGGCTGGAAGTCGCTCTGCTCGGTGGGGCGGGCGAAGCGATTCCAGGGGCAGACGATCTGGCAGTCGTCGCAGCCGAACACCCGGTTTCCGATGGGCGCACGCAGCTCCTCCGGAATGGAGCCTTTCAGTTCGATGGTCAGGTAGGAGATGCAGCGCCTGGCATCCAGCACGTAGGGGCCGGTGAAGGCCGCAGTGGGGCAGATATCCATGCACGCGCTGCAGCGTCCGCAATGCTCGCTGCCGTGTGGGGCATCCACCGGCAGTGGCAGGTCGACGAACAGTTCGCCGAGAAAGAAATAGCTGCCGGCCTTGCGGTTGAGCACCAGGGTGTTCTTGCCGATCCAGCCGAGCCCGGCCTTCTCGGCGATGGCCTTTTCCAGCACCGGGGCGCTGTCGACGAAGGCGCGGTAGCCGAACGGGCCGATTTGCTGCTGGATGCGTTCGGCCAGTTGTTGCAGGCGCTTGCGGATCAGCTTGTGATAGTCGCGGCCCAGGGCGTAGCGCGACACGTAGGCCTGCTCCGGTTCCTTCAGGCGCTGGGCCATCTGCGTATCGCCAGGTAGATAGTCCATGCGCAGCGACACCACGCGCAGGGTGCCGGGCACCAGTTCGTCCGGGTGTGAGCGCTTGCTGCCATGAGCGGCCATGTACTCCATCTCGCCCTGGTAGCCGGCCGCCAGCCAGCGCTGCAGGTGCGCTTCGTGTTCGCCCAGCTCGACATCGGTAATACCGACCTGCTGGAAGCCCAGCTCGCGTCCCCAGTCCTTGATGGACAGGGCCAGGGCGTTGAGGTCGAGGGTTTGGTCGGACATGGGCGGGCGCAGGCGATGGACGTAGGTATAATTCTGCCAGACATCCGTCGCGAGCGAGCCATGCATTCACTATCCGCCTCTTTACCGTTGAGCTTGCACAGTGCCGAACAGGTGCGTGCGCTGGATGCGCAGTTGATCGCCGCCGGCACCCCGGGCTTCGAACTGATGCAGCGCGCCGCCCACGCAGCCTGGCGCGCCCTGCGCAGGCGCTGGCCGGATACCGGCGAACTGACCGTGCTGGCCGGGCGTGGCAACAATGCCGGTGACGGCTACCTGATTGCCGCCCTGGCCCTGCGTGCCGGTTGGCGCGTGCGGGTGCTGGCGGTGGGCGAGCCCGCTGCTCTGAGTGGTGACGCAGCTCAGGCCTGCGCCGAGGCGCGAAGTGCGGGCGTGGATGTTTTGCCTTGGAGCGAGTGCGCGCCCTTGGCCGGTGTGGTGGTCGATGCGCTGCTCGGCACGGGCCTGGCGGGTGCGGTGCGTGAACCCTATGCCCAGGCGATCCGTATGCTAAACCAGAGCGGTTTGCCGGTGCTGGCGGTGGATATTCCCTCAGGTTTGCACGCCGACAGCGGCGCACGTCTCGGTGTGGCAGTGCGCGCCGATCTGACCCTGACCTTCATCGCCCTCAAGCTCGGCCTGCTGACGGGCGTTGGCCCGGAGCTGTGCGGCGAGCTGCAGTTCGACGATCTGCAAGGCGATGCCCGGCTATTGGCCCAGGCGCCCAGCGTGGCGCAGCGTCTCGATCCGGCCAATCTGCCGCGCCTTGCGGCGCGCTCGCCGGTGGCGCACAAGGGGCAGTTCGGCCACCTGCTGGTGATCGGTGGCGATCTGGGCATGGGTGGCGCCGCGCTGCTCTGTGCCGACAGTGCCCTGCGTGCCGGCGCCGGCCTGGTGTCACTGGCGACGCGGGGCGAGCATGTCGCGGCTGCGTTGATGCGTCGGCCTGAAATCATGTGTGCGGCGGTGGCTTCGGCCAATCAGCTGCTGGCACTGAGCGGGCGCGCCGATGTCTGCGTGGCAGGGCCTGGCCTGGGTCAGGGTGCCTGGTCGCGCAGTTTGCTGTCTGGCGTCAGCGGTCTCGATGCGCCTCAGGTCTGGGATGCCGATGCGTTGAATCTGCTGGCTGCCGGGCAGGTCGCCGCGCCTCGCCAGGGCGTGCTTACACCGCATCCGGGCGAAGCGGCGCGTTTGCTGGGCATCGATACCGCCGCCGTGCAGGCTGATCGGCCGGCTGCAGCGCGGGCCCTGGCGCAACGTTTTGGTCTGGTGGTGGTGCTCAAGGGTGCCGGCAGCCTGGTCGCTGCACCGGATGGGCGTCTGGCGCTGTGTGATCGCGGCCATCCGGCGATGGCGGGTGCGGGGTTGGGAGATGTCCTGGCAGGGTTGATCGGTGCGCTGCTGGCGCAAGGCATGGCGGCTTATGATGCGGCCTGCCTGTCGGTATGGCTGCACGCGCGGGCTGGAGAGGTGCTGGCGGCGCAGGGGCGCGGGCTGGCTGCCGGTGATCTGCCCTGCACCATTCGTCAGTTATTGGAGGAGTTGAGTCCGTGTGTGAAGTGAAACTCGAAGCGGCCGATGAAGCGGCGATGCTGGCCTTGGGCGCACGGCTCGCCGAAGTCAGTGGTGGCCTGGGCATCATCTATCTGCATGGCGATCTGGGCGCCGGCAAGACCACCCTCTCACGTGGCATCCTGCGCGGCCTGGGCCATGCTGGCGCGGTCAAGAGCCCGACCTTTACCCTGGTCGAGCCCTACGAGATTGGCGACGTTCGGGCCTTTCATTTCGATCTTTATCGTCTGGTCGATCCAGAGGAGCTGGAGTTTCTCGGCATCCGTGATTACTTCGAAGGGGATGCCTTGTGCCTGATCGAATGGCCGCAGCGTGGCGCGGGCGTTTTGCCAAAGCCCGACCTGGACATTACCATTAGCTCCCAAGCGGGCGGCCGTTCGCTGTTGCTGCAGGGGCATGGGGCGCGAGGGGAGGCCTGGTGCAAGGTCCTGAGCGGCAATGAATGAATAAGAAACGATGGGGTTGGTTATGCGCATAGGCGCGCTGGTTACCGCTGTGGGGGTGTTGTTGGCGGCCCTGGCTGCCGAGGCCCTGGCTGCCTCCGATATACGGAGCGTGCGCCTGTGGCGTGCCCCGGACAATACCCGTCTGGTCTTCGATCTGTCTGGCCCGGTGCAGCACAGCGTGTTCACCCTGGCCGCACCTGATCGCATCGTTATCGACGTCAGTGGCGCCAAGTTGGCTACCAGTCTCGAGCAGCTTTCGCTCGCTAACACCCCGATCACCGGCGTGCGCTCGGCCCAGCGCAGTGCTGATGACCTGCGCGTGGTCATCGACCTGTCGGCACCGGTTTCGCCCAAGAGCTTCACCCTGGCGCCCAATCAGCAGTATGGCCATCGCCTGGTGGTCGATCTGTTCGATCAGGGCAGTGCCCCGCCCGCCACGCAGGCGCCCAGCATTGCCTCTGGCGCACCTCCTGTGCCGGTCACGCCGACCCAGCCGCCGCCGAAGTTGACACCCGTGCCCAATGGCAAGCGCGATATCGTCGTCGCCATCGATGCAGGTCATGGTGGCGAGGACCCGGGCGCGCTTTCGCCGGTCAAGGGGCAGTACGAAAAGCACGTGACCCTGGCCATTTCCAAGGAGTTGCAGCGGCAGATCAATGCCGAGAAGGGCTTCCGTGCCGAGCTTGTGCGCACCGGCGACTATTTCATCCCGCTGCGTAAACGCACCGAGATCGCGCGCAAGAAAGGTGCCGATCTGTTCGTGTCCATTCATGCCGACGCGGCGCCGCGCGCCTCGGCGTTCGGCGCTTCGGTCTATGCCCTGTCCGAACGTGGTGCCACGTCCGAGACCGCGCGCTGGCTGGCCGACGCCGAGAACCAGTCCGACCTGATTGGTGGCGCCGGCAATGTCAGTCTCGACGACAAGGACAAGATGCTCGCCGGCGTGTTGCTGGACCTGTCGATGACCGCTTCGCTGTCCTCCAGCCTCAATGTCGGGCAGAAGGTGCTGTCGAACATGGGTGGCATCACCCCGCTGCACAAACGCCGCGTCGAACAGGCAGGCTTCATGGTGCTGAAATCGCCGGATATTCCCTCGATCCTGGTGGAAACCGGCTTCATCTCCAATCCCAACGAAGCCAAGAAACTGCATAGCGCCAGCCATCAGCAGGCACTGGCGCGTTCGATCACCTCCGGGGTCAAGCAGTTCTTCCATGAAAATCCACCGCCTGGCACTTACGTTGCCTGGCTGCGTGACGAAGGCAAGATCGCTGCTGGCCCGCGCGAACATGTGGTGTCGCGGGGCGAGAGCCTGGCGCTGATCGCCCAGCGTTACCAGATCAGCCTCGCGTCCCTGCGCAGTGCGAACAAGCTCAAGGGTGACGTGATCAAGGTCGGCCAGACATTGCAGATACCCGCCACAGCGCTGGCAGCCCAGTAGTGAGTGTCATGTCCCGTATTCATTTGCTCAGCCCGCGCCTGGCCAACCAGATCGCCGCGGGCGAGGTGGTCGAGCGCCCGGCTTCGGTCGCCAAGGAACTGCTGGAAAACAGCCTGGATTCTGGTGCCCGGCGCATCGATGTCGAGGTCGAGCAGGGTGGCGTCAAGTTGCTCAAGGTGCGCGACGACGGTGGCGGTATCGCCCCGGACGACCTGCCCCTGGCGCTGGCGCGCCATGCCACCAGCAAGATTCGTGAGCTGGAAGATCTCGAGGCGGTGCTCAGCATGGGCTTTCGCGGCGAGGCGCTGGCGTCGATCAGCTCGGTATCGCGCCTGACGCTGACCTCGCGTACCGCCGGCGCCGACCAGGCCTGGCAGGTGGAAACCGAAGGCCGCGACATGGAGCCACGCGTGCAGCCTGCCGCGCATCCAGTCGGCACCTCGGTGGAAGTACGCGATCTGTTCTTCAATACCCCGGCGCGGCGCAAGTTCCTGCGGGCGGAGAAGACCGAGTTCGATCATCTGCAGGAGGTGATCAAGCGCCTGGCGCTGGCGCGCTTCGATGTGGCTTTCCACCTGCGGCACAACGGCAAGACGGTGTTTGCCCTGCACGAGGCAGGTGACGAAATCAGCCGTGCGCGCCGCGTCGCGTCTGTCTGCGGGCCGGCTTTTCTGGAGCAGGCGCTGCCAATCGAGATCGAGCGCAGTGGTCTGCGCTTGTGGGGTTGGGTCGGCTTGCCGACCTTCTCCCGCAGTCAGGCGGATCTGCAGTATTTCTACGTCAATGGGCGCATGGTGCGCGACAAGCTGGTGGCCCATGCGGTGCGCCAGGCCTATCGCGACGTGCTGTTCAATGGCCGTCACCCGACCTTCGTGCTGTTCCTGGAAATCGATCCGTCGACGGTGGACGTCAATGTTCACCCGACCAAACACGAAGTGCGGTTCCGTGACAGCCGCATGGTCCATGACTTCCTCTACGGCACCCTGCATCGCGCCCTGGCCGATGTGCGCCCGGAGGATCAGGTGGCAGCGCCGGCGGCCGTATCGCCGATGATGCGCCCGAGCGGCCTGGCGGCCGGTGAGTTCGGCCCACAGGGCGAAATGGGCCTGGCGGCCAGCATTCTTGAAAGCCCGGCTCCCAGCGTGCAGCCGGCCTGGCGCGGCAGTGGCGCCGGATATCAGCAGCCCGCAGGCAACCCCGGCGTATCCACTGGCGAAGCCCAGGCCGCGTATCGCGAATACTTCTCGCCGTTGCCGAACGCTCAGGCTCAGCCCATGCCGCAGGAGCAGGGCGACATTCCACCACTGGGTTACGCCATGGCGCAGCTCAAAGGCGTCTACATCCTCGCCGAAAACGCCCAGGGCCTGGTGGTGGTGGACATGCACGCCGCGCACGAGCGCATCACTTACGAGCGTCTGAAGCACGCCATGGCCAGTGAAGGCTTGCGCGGCCAGCCGCTGCTGGTGCCTGAGTCCATCGCGCTCAGCCAGCGCGAAGCCGATTGCGCCGAGGAGCATGGCGAGTGGTTCCAGCGCCTGGGCTTCGAGCTGCAGCGCCTGGGTGAGGAAACCCTGGCGATTCGCCAGATTCCGGCGTTGCTCAAGCAGGCTGAGGCCACCCAACTGGTGCGTGACGTGCTGGCCGATCTGCTCGAGTACGGCACCAGCGACCGCATCCAGGCGCATCTCAACGAGCTGCTGGCGACCATGGCTTGCCATGGCGCGGTGCGCGCCAATCGGCGCCTGACCATTCCCGAGATGAACGCTCTGCTGCGGGATATGGAGCAGACCGAGCGCAGCGGCCAGTGCAACCACGGGCGCCCGACCTGGACGCAACTGAGTATGGATCAGCTCGACAAGTTGTTCATGCGTGGTCAGTAATTGAATGAAGCCCTGAGCCAGGGGCGCCCGTCTTCGTGTTTCGAGTCATACCGATGTCTTCGCTTCCTCCTGCAATCTTCCTGATGGGCCCGACTGCCGCCGGCAAGACCGATTTGGCCCTGGAGCTTGCCCGGGTATTGCCGTGCGATCTGATCAGCGTCGATTCGGCGCTGGTCTATCGCGGCATGGATATCGGCACGGCCAAGCCGGAGCGAGTCGTGCTGGACGCGTTTCCCCATGCGTTGATCGATATTCGCGATCCGGCCGAGAGCTATTCGGCGGCCGAGTTTCGCGCCGATGCCCTGGCGGCCATGGCTGAGAGCGCTGCGCGTGGGCGTATTCCGCTGCTGGTGGGCGGCACCATGCTGTATTACAAGGCCTTGCTGGAAGGGCTGGCCGATATGCCTAGCGCCGATCCGGCCATCCGCGCCGAGCTGGAAGCAAGGGCTGCGGTCGAAGGGTGGGAGGCGCTGCATCGGGAGCTGGCTGAGGTCGATCCGCAGTCCGCCGCGCGCATCCATCCCAACGATCCGCAGCGTCTGACCCGGGCGCTCGAGGTCTATCGCGTGAGCGGCCAGAGCATGACCGAGCATCGTCTGCGCCAGGCTGCAGGAAATCCCGATGCGGGCACATCAGGCGCCGGGCAATTACCCTATACTGTTGCTCAGCTTGCTATCGCACCAGCGCAGCGTCAGGTTTTACATGACCGCATCGCTCAACGATTTCGGGTGATGTTGGAACAGGGGTTCGTGGAAGAGGTCGAAGCCCTGCGTAGACGAAGTGACTTGCACGCGGGATTACCGTCTATACGGGCGGTGGGTTATCGCCAGGTATGGGAATACCTCGATGGCGAGCTGTCCCGGGACGATATGGTCGAGCGGGGCATCATCGCCACTCGGCAATTGGCCAAGCGTCAGTTCACCTGGCTACGCGGTTGGGAGAACTTGCACTGGCTCGACAGCCTGGCCTGCGACAATCTGTCTCGCGCCTTGAAATACCTGGAAAGCGTCTCCATATTGAAATGAGACCTTGCCGCTGGTCGTCTATCCTTGGGGGTGGGACGGCCTGAAGCCATTGTTTACCTACTAAAATTATTGAAAATTGATCCTCGAAAGGAGTGCGGCACATGTCAAAAGGGCATTCGCTACAAGACCCTTACCTGAATACCCTACGTAAGGAACGCGTCCCTGTTTCCATCTATCTGGTCAACGGCATCAAGCTGCAGGGCCAGATCGAATCCTTCGACCAGTTCGTCATCCTGCTGAAGAACACTGTCAGCCAGATGGTCTACAAACATGCTATTTCCACCGTCGTGCCAAGCCGCCCGGTGCGTCTGCCAAGTGCTGGCGATGCCGAGCAGGCCGATGGCGAGCCGGGTAACGCCTGATAGGGGGCTGCATTGTTCTTCGAGCGTCATGAGGGCGGTGAGCGGGCCATCCTGGTTCATCTGGAAGGCCAAGACTCCGAGGCGAGCGAAGATCCCCAGGAGTTCCAGGAATTGGCCATGTCGGCAGGCGCTGACATGGTCGCTTTCTTTTGCGTGCCCAGCAGTCGTCTGACTGCCAAGTTCCTTATCGGCAGTGGCAAGGTCGAGGAGCTGCGCGATCAGGTCAAGGCCATCGAGGCCGATCTGGTCATCTTCAATCACACCCTGACACCGAGCCAGGAGCGCAACCTTGAGCGCGCCTTCGAGTGTCGTGTGCTCGATCGCACCGGGTTGATCCTCGATATCTTCGCGCAGCGTGCGCGCACCCACGAAGGCAAGCTGCAGGTCGAGTTGGCTCAGCTCGATCACATGAGCACGCGCCTGGTGCGTGGCTGGACTCACCTCGAGCGGCAGAAGGGGGGTATCGGCCTGCGTGGTCCGGGTGAAACCCAGCTGGAAACCGACCGCCGCTTGCTGCGTGTGCGCATTCGCCAGATCAAGCAGAAACTCGAGAAGGTGCGCAGTCAGCGCGAGCAGGCGCGCCGTGGGCGCAGGCGCGCGGATATCCCTTCGGTTTCCCTGGTGGGTTACACCAACGCGGGCAAGTCCACGCTGTTCAATGCGCTCACCACTTCCGAGGTCTACGCAGCTGACCAGCTGTTCGCCACGCTCGACCCGACCTTGCGTCGTCTGCAGCTCGACGACCTGGGTCCGATCGTGCTGGCCGATACCGTGGGTTTCATTCGTCACCTGCCGCACAAGCTGGTCGAGGCCTTCCGCGCTACGTTGGAAGAATCGAGCAACTCCGATCTGCTGCTGCACGTTATCGATGCCCATGAGCCCGAGCGTATGGCGCAGATCGAACAGGTGCAGAACGTGCTCAAGGAGATCGGTGCACACGAGTTGCCGATGCTCGAGGTATACAACAAGCTGGATTTGTTGGATGGTGTCGAGCCGCAGATCCAGCGCGATGCTGATGGCAAGCCGCTGCGCGTCTGGTTGTCGGCCCGCGAGGGGCGTGGTCTCGAGCTGTTGCGTCAAGCGGTGGCGGAACTGCTGGGCGAAGATCTGTTCGTCGCCACGCTGCAGTTGCCGCAACGTCTGGGGCGACTGCGTGCGCAGTTCTTCGCGCTGGGAGCGGTGCAGAGCGAAGAGCATGATGAGTTGGGGCGCAGCCTGCTGGCGGTACGTTTGCCGCGAGTCGAGCTCAATCGCCTGGTGAGTCGCGAGGGTTTGGAGCCTCAAGCCTTCATCGAACAACATACTTTGCAATAAAGCCTGGGACGGTGGCTTTGCTGTCATCATAGGGCTTTGGGTAGCATTGGCCGGCGCGCCGTGGGCGCGCCTTCGCTTTATCAGTACGGAGAACGCTATGGCTTGGAATGAGCCGGGTGGCAACTCGAACAATCAAGACCCTTGGGGCGGCCGCAAAGGCGGTGGTCGGCAGGGGCCGCCGGATCTCGACGAAGCGTTCCGCAAGCTGCAAGAAAGCCTCAACGGGCTGTTTGGCGGTGGCAAGAAACGTGGTGACGACGAATCGGGGCGCAGCGGCGGCGGCGGTGGCTTAGGCCTGCTGTTCGTCGGCCTTGGCCTGTTGGCGGTGGTATGGCTGTACAGCGCGATCTACGTGGTGGACGAGCAGGAGCAGGCCGTGGTGCTGCGCTTCGGCAAGTACCACGAGACCGTTGGTCCGGGCCTGAATATCTATTTCCCGCCAATCGATCGCAAGTTCCAGGAAAACGTCACGCGTGAGCGCGCTTACACCAAGCAGGGCGCCATGCTGACCGAAGACGAGAACATCATCGAAGTGCCGCTGACCGTGCAGTACCGGGTGACCAACCTGCAGGACTTCGTGCTCAACGTCGACCAGCCGGAAGTCAGCTTGCAGCACGCCACCGACAGCGCCGTGCGCCACGTGGTGGGTTCCACCGAGATGGATCAGGTGCTGACCGAAGGTCGTGAACTGATGGCCAGCGAGGTGCGTGAGCGCCTGCAGCGTTTCCTCGACAACTACCGGACCGGCATCACCATCACTCAGGTGAACATCCAGAGCGCTGCGGCGCCGCGTGAGGTTCAGGAAGCCTTCGATGACGTGATCCGTGCCCGTGAAGACGAGCAGCGTGAGAAGAACCAGGCCGAGTCCTACGCCAACGGCGTGATTCCGGAAGCACGTGGTCAGGCCCAGCGTCTGCTGGAAGAGGCCAACGGTTACCGTGATGAGGTCATCGCTCGCGCCCAGGGTGAGGCGGATCGCTTCACCAAGCTGGTGGCCGAGTACCGCAAGGCGCCTGAGATCACTCGCGAGCGTCTGTACATCGACACCATGCAGGAAGTGATGAGCAACACCAGCAAGGTTCTGGTCACCGGTGACAAGGGGCAGAACAACCTGCTCTATCTGCCGCTGGACAAGATGATCGACAGCCGTGGTGGTGCTTCTTCCTCCAGTTCTGCCAACAGCAGCAATACGACAACGCGTGATCCGGCCGTGCCGCTGAGCAGCGATCTGTCGCAGCGTAACCTGCGTTCCCGGGAGGGCCGTTGATGAACAACAAGTCCCTGATCGGCCTGATCGTGGCCGTGGTCGTGGCCCTGGTGGCATGGAACAGCTTCTATATCGTGGCGCAGACCGAGCGTGCGGTGTTGCTGCAGTTCGGTCGTGTGGTTGAGCCTGATGTACAGCCTGGCCTGCATGTGAAGATCCCCTACGTCAACCAGGTGCGTATCTTCGACGGTCGTTTGCTGACGCTGGATTCGACGTCTTCTCGTTTCCTCACTCTGGAGAAGAAGGCGCTGATGGTCGACGCCTATGCCAAGTGGCGGGTGAAGGATGCCGAGCGCTTCTATCAGTCCACCTCGGGTATGAAGCAAGTCGCCGATGAGCGCCTGGCGCGTCGTCTGGAAGCGTCTCTGCGTGACCAGTTCGGTAAGCGCACCCTGCACGAGTCGGTATCCGGTGAGCGTGATGCGCTGATGGCCGACGTGACCGCGACCCTCAACCGCGCCGCCGAGCGTGAGCTGGGTATCGAGGTTGTCGACGTACGGGTCAAGGCCATCGACCTGCCGCGCGAAGTGAACCGCAGCGTGTTCGAGCGGATGAGCACCGAGCGTGAGCGCGAGGCGCGCGAGCACCGTGCCAAGGGTCGTGAGCTGGCCGAAGGTATTCGTGCTGACGCCGATCGTCAGCGTCGCGTGCTGCTGGCCGAAGCCTATCGTGAAGCTGAAGAGCTGCGCGGTGATGGTGATGCCCAGGCTGCTTCCATCTACGCTGCTGCCTTCGGTCAGGATCAGGAGTTCTACTCCTTCTACCGTAGCCTGCAGGCTTACCGTGAAAGCTTCGCTGACAAGCGCGATGTGCTGGTGCTGGACCCGGGCAGCGATTTCTTCCGCTACCTGGAAAAATCCAGGCCTTGATCGGCAACCCTGGCGGCGCGATGCGTCGCCAGGGTGACCGCGAGGTAAAACGTGGTATCATGCGGCAGCCGGGAAAATCCCGGCTTTTTTGCGTCTGTGGGAATCATGTGGCAGGAACTCGGCATCGCACTGTGTCTGGTATTGGTGCTGGAAGGCATCCTGCCCTTCCTCTATCCGCGCCATTGGCGCGGAGCGGTCATGCAGGCAGCTCGTCTGCCCGACCGCCGACTGCGCCTTATGGGGCTGGCCAGCATGCTGCTGGGTACGGCCCTTCTATATCTGCTTCACTGAAGGCTTGTGCCGCCCGGATCGAGAGGGGAATGGCGAAATGGCAACGGTAGACCGCTGGCTGCTGCCAGATGGCATCGAAGAAGTACTGCCGCCGGAAGCGGCGCGCATCGAGGCGGCACGCCGCCAGGTGCTGGATCTGTTCCAACGTTGGGGTTACGAGTTCGTCGTCACCCCTCATATCGAGTACCTGGAATCCCTGTTGACTGGCGCCGGCCAGGATCTCGACCTGCGTACCTTCAAGGTCACCGATCCGCTGTCCGGTCGGCAGATGGGTTTTCGTGCCGACATCACCCCGCAGGTGGCGCGCATCGATGCTCATACCATGCGCCGCGAGGGGCCGAGCCGTCTCTGCTATGCCGGCAGTGTGCTGCATGCGCAGCCGCGTGCACTGACGACGTCGCGTAGCCCGATCCAGCTGGGTGCCGAGCTCTATGGCGACGCCAGTCCGGCCAGCGATATCGAGGTGATCAGCCTGCTGGTCGAGACCCTCGAGCTGGCTGCGGTGCCGGACGTTCATATGGATCTCGGTCATGTCGGCATCTATCGTGGTCTGGCGCGTGCCGCCGGTCTGTCCGGTGAGGCTGAGCAGCAACTGTTCGATGCGCTGCAGCGCAAGGCCATGGATGAGATCGAAGGCCTGACCGCCGCGTTGCCGGCAGGGCTGGGCAGCATGCTGCGTTCGCTCGCCGAGCTGTGTGGCGGCCGGGAAGTGCTGGATCTGGCTCAGGCCGTGCTGGTCGAGGCGCCGGATGCGGTGCACGCTGCGCTCGATGAGCTGGTGGCCATCGCCGATGCGCTGGAGCTGCGCTATCCGGAGCTACCGCTGTACTTCGACCTGGGCGAATTGCGCGGCTACAACTATCACACCGGCGTGGTATTCGCGGCCTTCGTGCCGGGTGAGGGCGGTGCCATCGCTCAGGGCGGTCGTTACGACGATACCGGTGCGGTATTCGGTCGTGCGCGCCCGGCTACCGGCTTCTCCACCGATCTGAAGACCCTGGTGACCCTGGGTGACATGCGCGTGGACGAGACGGTCAGCGGTGTCTGGGCGCCGGACAATCATGATCTCTATCTGTGGCAGGCCGTTCGTCGTCTGCGTGGCGAGGGCGAGCGCGTGGTACAGGCGCTGCCCGGGCAGAGCGAGGCGGATGCGCGCGAAGCAGGCTGTGATCGGCTGCTGACGCTGCACGATGGACGTTGGCAGGTGGCGCCCCTGGCGTCCTGAATTCATTTTCGCCGGCCCGCAGCCGGCATCGAAGCTTGCGCGAAGAGGACAAGTTTATGGGTAAGAATGTCGTCGTCCTGGGCACCCAATGGGGTGATGAGGGCAAGGGCAAGATCGTCGACCTGCTCACCGAGCAGGCCGCTGCAGTCGTGCGTTATCAGGGCGGTCACAACGCTGGCCACACCCTGGTGATCAACGGTGAGAAGACCGTCCTGCACCTGATTCCGTCCGGCATCCTGCGTGCTGGCGTCGAGTGCCTGATCGGCAACGGTGTGGTCGTCGCTCCCGATGCTCTGATGCGCGAAATCACCAAGCTGGAAGAGAAGGGTGTACCGGTGCGTGAGCGCTTGCGTATCAGCCCGGCCTGCCCGTTGATCCTGTCCTACCACGTAGCGCTGGATCAGGCGCGCGAGAAGGCTCGTGGCGACGCCAAGATCGGCACCACCGGTCGCGGCATCGGCCCGGCTTACGAAGACAAGGTCGCGCGTCGCGGCCTGCGCGTCGGTGATCTGTTCCACCGCGAGCGTTTCGCCGCCAAGCTGGGCGAGCTGCTGGACTACCACAACTTCCAGCTGGTCAATTTCTACAAAGAGCCGGCCATCGACTTCCAGAAGACCCTGGATGAGTGCATGGAATACGCCGAGCTGCTCAAGCCGATGATGGCTGATGTCACCGCCGTGCTGCATGACCTGCGTCGTGAGGGCAAGGACATCATGTTCGAAGGTGCCCAGGGCTCGCTGCTGGACATCGACCATGGCACCTACCCCTACGTGACCAGTTCCAACACCACTGCTGGCGGTATCGCCACCGGTTCCGGTTTTGGTCCGCTGTACCTGGATTACATCCTCGGCATCACCAAGGCCTACACCACTCGTGTCGGCTCCGGGCCGTTCCCGACCGAGCTGTTCGATGACGTCGGTGCCTTCCTCGCCAAGCGTGGTCACGAATTCGGCGCCACCACCGGTCGTGCCCGTCGTTGCGGCTGGTTCGATGCGGTGATCCTGCGTCGCGCCATCGAGATCAACAGCATCTCTGGTCTGTGCCTGACCAAGCTGGACGTGCTCGACGGTCTGGAAACCATCCGTATCTGTACCGGCTACAAGGACGCCAACGGCCAGGTGCTGGTCGATGCGCCGACCGACGCCGACAGCTACATCGGTCTGCAGCCGGTCTACGAGGAAATGCCGGGCTGGAGCGAGTCCACCCTGGGTGCCAAGACTCTGGAAGACCTGCCAGCCGCTGCTCGTGCCTATATCAAGCGGGTGGAAGAGCTGGTCGGCGCGCCGATCGACATCATCTCCACCGGTCCGGATCGCAACGAGACCATCGTGCTGCGTCATCCGTTCGCCTGATCGAGCTGCTCTCCAGCTGCACAGGAGCCGCCTTCGGGCGGCTTTTTTGTGCGCGTCCATGCGGGCGTTCCCGCCGGGGTGCTGGGCATGCGCTTTGCTTGTATTCAATAAATCCCGGAAGTCGCCGTTATAGCTATTACGGTCGTTGAGGAGTGTCCCCAGTGTTCGCCATTGTTTCCATGTTGCGTAGCCGTCTGTTGCGCCCGGTGTTCGTCGCGCTTGGCCTGGCCATGTTGGTGCAGGTCGGTTTGGCTGTTTGGCTGATGCGCGCCTCGGTCGACGGCATGGTCGAGGATCTGGCGCAGCGCCTGGGGGGTGAAAGTCGCCGCCTGGCTGAGGAACTGGAGGCTGCCGAGCGGGAGATGACGCAGGGCCTTTCCGCGCTCGCCGGCAGTACCCGTACGCGCCTGGGTGAAGGGCTTTCCGGCCAGCTGAAGAATGAACAGGCGCAATTGCGCGTGGTGCTCGAAGGCAATCTCAAGCAATCCGGTCAGGCGCTGGCGCAGCTGCTGGCCGGGG
This sequence comes from Ectopseudomonas composti, assembly GCA_946886245.1. Next base: position 14,676 of record CAMPIF010000046.1, read on the forward strand.
TGGCGCCGAAGTCCATCTGGGATCTGGATATTCCTGCGCTCACTGCGCTGACCCGAATCGCTCAGCAGGATCCGGCGGTACTGTTCGCCATCATCTACGACGCCGGGGGTCAGCGCCTGACGCGCAACTTCAATCGCAGCAACGCGCAGGTGCGTGAACTCGTCGCTGCCGGGCAGGGTGGCTCGCCGCTGGAGAAGCTGGTGGATGCGGCTTCACGCGATCCGCGCGTGTATGTGGTCGAGGCTGATATCAATCCAATGGGCTCGCGTATCGGCAAGGTGCAGATGGGCCTGTCGCTGGATGTGGTGGAAAAGGAGCTGACCGCGCTGGACGGCCGCTTTGCGTCTTTGGTCAGCGGCGCTGGTGAGTTGGTCGATAGCAGTCTGGCTGGCGCTTCCGAAGAGGCGACCGGTGCGCTGCGCGAGGTCGTACGCGCTCCTGCCGCCGTGCTGTCCGCGGTCGGCGAG
>CAMPIF010000047.1 GCA_946886245.1 Ectopseudomonas composti
GCCCTGGTGTCGCGCCTCGACGGCGCTGCGCAGGGTTTCGATCAGCGCCTGGATGCGCGCGTGCTGCATCTTCATCGAAGCCTTGTTGACGATCAGCCGCGAGCTGATGGTGGCGATCAGTTCCTGCGGTTCGAGACCGTTGGCACGCAGGGTGTTGCCGGTGTCGACCACGTCGATGATCTTGTCGGCCAGACCCACCAGCGGCGCCAGCTCCATCGAGCCATAGAGCTTGATGATATCGACCTGACGGCCCTGCTCGGCATAGTAACGCTTGGCGACGTTGACGAATTTGGTGGCCACGCGCAGACGCCCTTTCGGCTCCGCCGCGCCGACCTTGCCGGCGGTCATCAGCTTGCACTTGGCGATCTGCAGGTCCAGCGGCTCATAGATGCCCTGGCCGCCGTACTCCATCAGCACGTCCTTGCCGGCGACACCCAGGTCGGCAGCGCCGTGCTCGACATAGGTCGGCACGTCGGTGGCCCGCACGATCAACAGGCGCACGTCATCCTGAGTGGTCGGGATGATCAGCTTGCGGCTCTTGTCCGGGTTCTCGGTCGGCTCGATGCCCGCTGCGGCCAGCAACGGCAGGGTGTCATCGAGAATGCGGCCTTTGGACAGGGCGATGGTCAGCATGAAACGGTTTCCTTGAACGGAAGCGGCCGCCCCGACAGGGAGCGACCCTACGACAACGGAGACAGGCGATCAGCCTGGCACGCGACGGATTTTCGCGCCCAGCAGCTGCAGTTTTTCCTCGATGCACTCGTAACCACGGTCGATGTGGTAGATGCGGTCGATCAGCGTGTCACCGTCGGCCACCAGCGCGGCCAACACCAGGCTCGCCGATGCGCGCAGGTCGGTCGCCATCACCGGCGCGCCCTTGAGCTTGTCGACACCGGTAACCACGGCCGTATTGCCTTCGACCAGGATGTTGGCGCCCATGCGCAGCATCTCGTAGACGTGCATGAAACGGTTTTCGAACACGGTCTCGATGATGGTGCCGGTGCCTTCGGCTACGGCATTCAGGGCAATGAACTGCGCCTGCATGTCGGTGGGGAACGCCGGGTATGGAGCGGTGCGCAGGTTGACGGCCTTCGGACGCTTGCCCTTCATGTCCAGCTCGATCCAGTCCGCACCGGTGGTGATCTCGGCACCCGCTTCCTGCAGCTTGGCCAGCACGGCCTCCAGGGTCGAAGGATCGGCATCCTTGACCTTGACCCGACCACCGGTAACGGCGGCAGCGACCAGGTAGGTGCCGGTTTCGATACGGTCGGGCATGACGTTGAAGCGCGCACCATGCAGGCGCTCGACGCCGTCGATGATAATGGTATCGGTGCCGGCACCCTGGATCTTCGCGCCCATGGCGATCAGGCAGTTGGCCAGGTCGACCACCTCAGGCTCGCGCGCGGCGTTTTCCAGCACGCTGCGGCCCTTGGCCAGGGTCGCGGCCATCATGATGTTCTCGGTACCGGTCACGCTGACCACATCGAAGAAGAAGTGCGCGCCACGCAGGCCGCCTTCCGGCGCCTTGGCCTTGATGTAGCCACCTTCGACGTCGATGATCGCGCCCATGGCTTCGAGGCCACGGATGTGCAGGTCGACCGGACGCGAACCGATGGCGCAACCGCCCGGCAGCGCCACTTCGGCTTCACCGAAGCGAGCGACCATGGGGCCGAGCACCAGGATCGAGGCGCGCATGGTTTTCACCAGCTCGTAAGGTGCGACCAGGGTCTTGATCGCCCGCGCGTCGACTTCCACCGACAGCTTCTCGTCGATCACCGGCTCGATGCCCATGCGACCGAACAGCTCGATCATGGTGGTGATGTCGTGCAGGTGCGGCAGGTTGCAGATGGTGACAGGCTCATCGCCCAGCAGGGTCGCTGCGAGAATCGGCAGAGCAGAGTTCTTCGCACCGGAAATGCGGATTTCGCCATCGAGGCGAGCGCCGCCGGTAATGATCAGTTTATCCATAGGAATCTCGTCGCCCGCAGGCTCAGGAACGCGCGGCCCAATCGGCCTGGCTGAAGAATTTCATGGTCACGGCGTGGATGCTGCCATCAGCAATCCAGGCATTGAGGTGGGCATAGATCTGCTGCTGACGTTTGACCGGGCTGAGGGCGGCCAGTTCGTCGCTGATCAGGTTGAGCTGGAAGTTGCAGCCTTCGCCTTCGACTTCCACCTGGGTATTCGGGAGTTTTTCCTCTAGGAGGCTTTTTACTTCTGCAGCCTGCATGCTCGACCTCGACTGACGCATTCGGGCACCGGAGCCCGCGGGTCGGCCATCATACAAAAAAGCCTCCCGCCTGCGAACCCCGCCGGCAACGGCACTGACGGAACGACGGGAAGCGCTTCACGATTGCAGCGGCAGCAATTCCAGCACGCCGCTGACCTGAGCGATCTCGCGCATGTCGTCGGGCAGCGCGCTGATCGTCAGCTCACGCCCGGCCTTGCGCGCATCACGCATGAACGCCAGCAGCAGCGCCAGACCGACACTGCTGGACTTTTCCACCGTGCTGCAGTCGAGCGCCAGATGCGCGGCACTGCTGGCGGCAATCAGCCGCGCGCCCTGCTCACGCAGCAGCGGCCCGGTGCTGTAATCGAGCACACCGCTGAGCTGCAATTGCCCAGCAGCGCGCTCGCTGATGCTCGCCTGACTCACGATTCGCCTCGCGCCTGACGCGCCCTGGCCACGGTATCGGCCCAGGTGTCGATGACCTTGTCGAGATCGTTACGATTGTTCTGCATGGACTGGGCGAACTGATCGCGGAACAGTTTGCCGACGTTGATGCCGTTGATCACCACGTTGCGCAACTTCCAGCCACCATCCATCGACACCATGGTGTAGGACAGCGGATAGACCACGCCCTTGCCATCGCGAATTTCCATACCGACCGACGTGCGCTCGCCCTCGTCCCTGCCGCTGGCTGGCAGCACGCGAATGTCCTGATTGTTGTATTCGAGCAGGGCATTGCCATAGAACTGCATCAGGCTGCGCTTGAAGTTCTCCTCAAAGCGGCTCATCTGTTCAGGCGAAGCCTGGCGCGAGTAGCGCACGGTCATCACGCCACGGGCGATACCCTCGACATCCACCACCGGGCCGAGAATCTCGTTGAGCGAGTCGTAGAAGGCATTGGGATTGCTGCGGTACTGCTCCTTGTTGGCTTTCAGATCTGCCAGCAGGGTTTCGGTGGTCTGCTGCACCACCTCATGGGCGCTTGGCGCAGCGATGGCCAGCAACGGCATGGTAGCCAGCAACGCCAGCAGGGAATTACGCACGGTCTTGAGCATGTCAGGAGCCCTCATCAATTGGCTTCATCTTTATTGACCGAATTGAGCAGGAATTTGCCAATCAGGTCTTCCAGCACCAGCGAGGACTGCGTGTCGTGGATGGTGCTGCCGTCCTTGAGCACCTCCTCGTCACCACCAACGCTGATGCCGATGTATTTCTCGCCGAGCAGCCCAGCGGTCAGGATCGACGCCGTGGAATCCTCAGGCAGGTTATTGACGCCGCCATCGAGCTCCAGGGTCACCCGGCCCATGTAACTGTCACGATCCAGATCGATGGCCGTGACCTTGCCGATGCTCACGCCAGCCATGGTGACCTTGGCGCGCACGGTCAGCCCGGCGATGTTGTCGAAGTAGGCGTAGACCTTGTAGGTATCACCAGCGCTACCGACGCTCAGGCCACTGACGCGCAGGGCCAGCAGCAGCAGGGCCAGTACACCGGCCATGAGGAACAGGCCGACACCAATCTCCAGCGTGCGGTTTTGCATCAGAAATCTCCAAACATCAAAGCGGTCAGAATGAAATCCAGGCCAAGTACGGCCAGCGAGGCATACACCACGGTGCGCGTGGTCGCGCGGCTGATGCCTTCGGAAGTAGGCTCGCAGTCGTAACCCTGGAACACGGCGATCCAGGTCACCACGAAGGCGAAGACGATGCTCTTGATCACGCCATTGAGCACGTCGTCATAAAAGGAAACACTGTTCTGCATGTTGGCCCAGAACGAGCCCTCGTAAACGCCCAGCCAATCCACGGCGACCATCGCCGCCCCCCAGATGCCGACCACGCAGAAGATCATCGCCAGCAGCGGCATGGAAATGAAGCCGGCCCACAGCCGCGGCGCGACGATGTATTTGAGCGGGTCGACGCCAATCATCTCCAGACTGGAGAGTTGCTCGGTGGACTTCATGTTGCCGATTTCGGCGGTCAACGCGGAACCGGCGCGACCGGCGAACAGCAGCGCGGTGACCACAGGGCCCAGTTCACGCAGCAGGGTCAGGGCGACCATCTGCCCCACGGCCTGCTCGGAGCCATAGCTGACCAGGATGTTGTAACCCTGCAGGGCCAGCACCATGCCGATGAAAATACCGGAGACGACGATGATCGCCAGCGACATCACGCCAACCGCGAACAGCTGCTTGATCAACAGCTGCAAAGGCTTGCCGGCACGGCTGCGGCCGCACAGCGCGCTGACCAGAAACAGCACCGAACGCCCCAGCGTCGCGACCACATCGATACCCGCACGACCGAACAGCCGCAGGCGTTCGAGCGGTGAAATTCTGCGCATCAACCTCTCCCCAACAGATCTTCGCGGTAGTCAGGCGCTGGAAAATGAAACGGCACCGGACCATCCGGAATGCCCTTCATGAACTGACGAATACGTGGATTATCCGACTCCATCAGCTCGGCCGGTGTGCCCTGCCCCAGCACCTGCGCATCACCGACGACATAGATGTAATCGGCGATACTGGCGGTTTCTGCAAGGTCGTGAGAAACCACCACGCTGGTGATCCCCAGCGCGTCGTTGAGCAGGCGGATCAGGCGCACCAGGACGCCCATGGCGATGGGGTCCTGACCGACGAACGGCTCGTCGTACAGCAGGATCTGCGGATCGAGCGCAATGGCACGGGCCAGCGCGACACGGCGCTTCATGCCCCCCGACAACTCGTCCGGCATCAGCTCCAGCGCTCCGCGCAGGCCAACGGCCTGCAACTTCATCAGGACGATGTCGCGGATCATTTCTTCCGGCAGCTGGGTATGCACGCGCAGTGGAAAGGCGACGTTCTCGAACACATCGAGGTCGGTGAATAGCGCACCGCTCTGAAACAGCACGCCCATCTGCTTGCGCATGTCGAACAACTCGTCGCGCGACAGCTTCGGCAGGCTGACGCCGGCTACGCGAACATCACCGGCAGAAGGACGCAGCTCAGCGGCGATCAGGCGCAGCAGCGTGGTCTTGCCGCAGCCGGATGGCCCCATGATGCCGGTCACCTTGCCGCGCGGTATGCGGATATCGACCTTGTCGAAAATCGACCGCGCGCCACGCTGAAAACTGACGCCCTGCAACTCGATCGCGTACTCGTGCTCGGCGCTCATCTGAACTCCTTGAAAATCAGGCCTTCCTGGCAGAGGCCGCCTCCAGAAGCAAGGACACGCGCCAGCCAGAGGGGCCAAAATGGCCGCGAACTATAGCATTTGCCGAACAGACCGCCCAATAGCGCCACAGCTCAACGTTCAGACTTGCGACAGCTTAGATATTGCTTTGCGCGAAGCAAGGGTGAGCGCGGAAAGCTTTTCCCGTTATAATCCTCGTCTTTTTTCGCCCGACAGCCTTGCCCAGCATGAACCAGACCCGCGACCTGATTGATTCCGCGCAGCGCACCATCCGCCTCGAACTTGAAGCGGTGCAAGAGCTATTGCCCCGCATCGATGCCGATTTCATCAAGGCCTGCGAGCTGATTCTCGGCTGCAAGGGCCGCGTGGTCGTGGTTGGCATGGGCAAGTCCGGGCATATCGGCAACAAGATCGCTGCAACCCTGGCCAGCACCGGCACCACGTCCTTCTTCGTTCACCCGGCAGAAGCCAGCCATGGCGACATGGGCATGATCACCAGGGACGACATCGTCCTGGCGCTCTCGAACTCGGGCTCGACCGCCGAGATCGTCACCCTGCTGCCGCTGATCAAACGCCTCGGTATCCGTCTGATCAGCATGACCGGCAACCCGGACTCGCCACTGGCCAAGGCTGCCGAAGTCAATCTGGACGCACGCGTCTCGCAGGAAGCCTGCCCGCTGAACCTGGCGCCGACCTCCTCGACCACCGCCAGCCTGGTTCTCGGCGACGCACTGGCCATCGCCCTGCTCGAAGCGCGCGGCTTCACCGCCGAAGACTTCGCCTTCTCCCATCCGGGCGGTGCCCTTGGCCGGCGCCTGCTGCTGAAAGTGGAAAACGTCATGCACGCAGGCGACGCCCTGCCACGCGTACGCCGCGGCACCAGCCTGCGCGATGCCCTGCTGGAAATGACCCAGAAAGGCCTGGGCATGACCGTGGTTCTGGAGGAAGACGGCCGCCTCGCCGGCATTTTCACCGACGGCGATCTGCGCCGCACCCTGGACAAGGGCATCGACGTGCGCCAGGCATCGATCGACGAGGTCATGACGCCGCACGGCAAGACCGCTCGCGCCGAGATGCTCGCGGCCGAAGCCCTGAAGATCATGGAAGACCACAAGATCAACGCACTGGTAGTGGTCGACGACCTGGACAACCCGGTCGGCGCCCTCAACATGCATGACCTGCTGCGCGCCGGAGTAATGTGATGAACGACCTGCAGCAACGCGCCCGCGCCATCAAGCTGGCGATCTTCGACGTCGACGGCGTACTCACCGACGGTCGCCTGTACTTCCTCGAAGACGGCACTGAGTTCAAGACGTTCAACACACTCGACGGCCACGGCATCAAGATGCTGATCAACTCGGGGGTGCGCACCGCCATCATCAGCGGACGCAAGACCCCGGTGGTCGAGCGCCGCGCCAACAACCTCGGCATCCAGCACCTGTTCCAGGGCCGCGAGGACAAACTCGTGGTACTCGACGGCCTGCTCGCCGAACTCGGCCTAAGCTATGAACAGGTCGCCTATCTCGGCGACGACCTGCCGGACCTCCCGGTGATTCGTCGCGTCGGACTGGGCATGGCCGTGGCCAGCGCCGACGGATTCGTGCGCCAGCACGCCCACGGCGTAACCCAGGCGCGCGGCGGTGATGGTGCGGCGCGAGAGTTCTGCGAACTGATCATGCGTGCCCAGGGCACACTGGATGCGGCTCAGGCCGCCTACCTCTAGAGAACAGCATGCCGCGTAAAATCCTCAACACCCTGATCTTTGCCCTGATTGCAGTCGTCGTGGCCGCACTCGGCTACTGGAACCTCGCCCCGGACAGCGCACGCCAGGCCCAGCAGGCCAGCGATGACAACGTCGTCGACTTCTACGCGATGGGCGCACGCACCGTGCAGTTCCAGGATGACGGCAAACTGCACTACCGCATGACCGCGGACAAGCTCGAGCACGTCAAAAGCACCGACATCACCCTGATCGACACCCCCAAGCTGGAGCTCTATCGCGGCACCGAGCTACCCTGGGAAGTCACCAGTCAGCGCGCCGAAGTCTCGCCTGGTGGCGTCGAGGTAGAACTGATCGACGACGTGCGCATCGCCCGCACCGACGCCAAGAACCGCCCCACCGTCATCACCAGCAGCCGCATGACCGTTATTCCTGACAAGGAATATGCGCAGACCGAGCAAGCCGTTAGAATCGTCGCGGCCAACGGGGTGACCACGGCACAAGGAATGAAAGCGTACTTGAATGACGGCAGGATGATCCTGCAGTCCAACGTAAGAGGCCAGCATGAGGTTCGTTAATACCCTCCCCCTGATTCTCAGCCTCGGCGCCGCATTGGGAAGCGCGGCTGCCTGGGCACTGCCATCGGATCGCGATCAACCGATCCGTATCCAGGCCGACAGCGCCGAACTGGATGACAAGCAAGGTGTAGCCGTCTATCGCGGCGACGTGATCATCACTCAGGGCACCCTGAAGATCACAGGCGACACCGTCACCATCACCCAGACCGCCACTGGCGACATCGATGTATTCACCTCGGTCGGCAACCTGGCCTACTACGAGCAGAAGCCGGCCGTGGACAAGGACATCGTCAAGGCCTACGGCAAGACCATCCAGTACTTCGCCAGCAATGAGCGCATCGTACTGATCGACCAGGCCAAGGTGATTCAGGAAGGCAATACCTTCGAAGGCGAGAAAATCGTCTATGACACCCGCCGCCAGATCGTCAACGCCGGCCGCGCGACAGGCGGCAACGTCAGCACGCCGCGCCCACGTATCGACATGGTCATCCAACCGAAGAACAACTCCGCGGATCAGCAGCAGTAATGGCCATTCTCAAAGCCCAACACCTGGCGAAAAGCTACAAGAGCCGCCAGGTCGTGCGTGACGTCAGCCTGAGCATCGAAAGCGGTCAGATCGTTGGCCTGCTAGGCCCCAACGGCGCAGGCAAGACCACCTGCTTCTACATGATCGTCGGCCTGGTGCGCGCCGACCAGGGCCGCGTGCTGATCGACGACCTCGACGTCAGTCATCAGCCCATGCACGGCCGCGCGCGCGCTGGCATCGGCTACCTGCCGCAGGAAGCCTCGATCTTCCGCAAGCTGTCGGTAACCGACAACATCATGGCCATTCTCGAAACGCGCAAGGACCTGGACCGCGCCGGGCGCCAGGCGGAACTGGAAAGCCTGCTGCAGGAGTTCCATATCCACCATATCGCCGACAGTCTCGGCATGAGCCTGTCCGGCGGCGAGCGACGCCGCGTGGAAATTGCCCGGGCCCTGGCGACCAACCCCAAGTTCATCCTGCTCGACGAACCCTTTGCCGGGGTGGACCCGATCTCGGTGGGCGATATCAAACAGATCATCCATCACCTCAAGACCAAGGGCATCGGCATCCTGATCACCGATCACAACGTGCGCGAAACTCTGGACATCTGCGAGACCGCCTACATCGTCAACGATGGACAGCTGATCGCCGAGGGTGACGCCGAGGCCATCCTCGCCAACCAGACGGTGAAAGAGGTCTATCTGGGCCATGAATTCCGCCTGTGACAGGCGGCGTGAAAACTACTGCGCTCGGTGCTGCTGCGTCAAAAACAACGTCGCGTGCGAGCCCAGTCCGAAATGCTCATTTACAGCCGTAAACTGCGATTTCTCGCCTGTCACCTTCGCTCGCTACGCGTTCACGCAACCTGTAGGCCGCCTACTATTTCGCTACAGAAATATTGCACCCCCTAGGCAAAAACGAGAAATTCAGGCATATAATTTGCTTCCTGGCGGCGCTTCGGCGCCCTGATGTGGAAGGCGTAACTCGCCAGTAAATTAAGGTCTGCAATGAAACCATCGCTAGTCCTCAAGATGGGCCAGCAGCTGACGATGACCCCGCAGCTGCAACAGGCTATCCGCCTCCTCCAACTGTCTACCCTGGACCTGCAACAGGAAATCCAGGAGGCGTTGGAATCCAATCCCATGCTCGAGCGCCAGGAAGACGGCGACGACTTCGACAACAGCGATCCAATGGCTGATGGCGCCGAAAGCGCCACCCCGACCCCGAGCAAGGAAGAGAGCTACCAGGAAACCACCCCCACGGTGGATAACCTGGAAGAAGGCGAGTGGGGCGAGCGTATTCCCAACGAGCTGCCAGTCGACACGGCCTGGGAAGACATCTACCAGACCAGCGCCAGCAGTCTGCCCAGCAACGATGATGACGAGTGGGACTTCACCACCCGCACGTCCAGCGGCGAGAGCCTGCACAGCCACCTGCTCTGGCAACTGAACCTGGCGCCCATGTCGGACAAGGATCGCCTGATCGCGGCCACCCTGATCGACTGCATCAACAACGACGGTTACCTCGAAGAAACGCTCGAGGAAGTCACCGAGTCCTTCGACCCCGAGTTGGATGTCGAACTGGACGAAGTGGAAGTGGTGCTGCACCGCATCCAGCAGTTCGAACCGGCCGGTATCGGCGCCCGCGACCTGCGCGAATGCCTGCTGCTGCAACTGCGCCAGCTGCCTGCCGGCACGCCTTGGCTGAGCGAGACCCAACGCGTGGTCGGCGACTACCTGGAGCTGCTCGGTAGCCGCGACTACGCCCAGCTGATGCGCCGCACCAAGCTCAAGGAAGACGAACTGCGCCAGGTCATCGACCTGATCCAGCGCCTGAATCCGCGTCCAGGTTCGCAGATCGAATCCAGCGAGCCGGAATACGTGGTGCCCGACGTGATCGTGCGCAAGCACAACGAACGCTGGCTGGTGGAACTCAACCAGGAAGCCATGCCGCGCCTGCGGGTCAACCCGCAGTATGCCGGCTTCGTCAAACGCGCCGACTCCAGTGCCGACAACACCTTCATGCGCAACCAGTTGCAGGAAGCCCGCTGGTTCATCAAGAGCCTGCAGAGCCGCAACGAAACGCTGATGAAGGTGGCCACGCAGATCGTCGAGCACCAGCGTGGCTTCCTCGACTACGGCGATGAGGCGATGAAACCCCTGGTGCTGCACGACATCGCCGAAGCGGTGGGCATGCATGAGTCGACGATTTCACGCGTCACCACGCAGAAATTCATGCACACACCGCGCGGTATTTACGAGCTGAAATATTTCTTCTCCAGCCACGTCAGCACCTCTGAAGGCGGAGAATGCTCGTCCACCGCGATCCGCGCGATCATCAAAAAACTGGTTGCAGCAGAAAACGCGAAAAAGCCGTTGAGCGACAGCAAGATCGCTGGTTTACTGGAGGCACAAGGCATCCAAGTCGCCCGTCGGACGGTCGCCAAGTATCGCGAGTCCCTCGGCATAGCGCCCTCCAGTGAGCGCAAGCGACTGATGTAGGCCAGATCGACTGAAGGCCTCAGGCCTTCAGGCCAACGTGTTCCGGCGGCGGGTCGAACCAGACCCGTCTCTTACACAAGGCAACAAGGAGAAAGCGGTATGCAAGTCAACATCAGTGGACATCAGCTGGATGTGACCGACGCCCTGCGTGACTATATCGGCGAGAAACTGGGCCGACTGGAACGCCACTTCGACAAGATCACCAACGTACAGGTGACCATGGAGGTCGAAAAACTCAAGCAGAAGATCGAAGCCACCCTGCACATCGCTGGCGGCGAAGTCGTCGCCAACGCCGAACACCAGGATATGTACGCTGCCATCGACCTGTTGGCCGATAAACTCGACCGTCAACTCATCAAGCACAAGGAAAAGCAGCTCGAACGCCTGCAAGGCGCCACGGCCCGCTAACATTCCCTATCCATGATCCGACTTGAAAATATCCTGACCCCCGGCCGTTCCCTGGTGAACGTGCCGGGCGGCAGCAAGAAACGCGTGCTCGAACAGATCGCCAATGTGGTTGCGCGCGATCTGCCCGACCTGGATGCCCAGGACATCTTCGAAAGCCTCATCGCCCGCGAGAAGCTCGGCTCTACCGGCTTTGGCAACGGCATTGCCATTCCCCACTGCCGCCTGGCCGGCTGCAGTGCCCCGATCAGTGCTGTCCTGCACCTGGAGACGGCAGTCGACTTCGACGCCATCGACGGCGTGCCGGTCGATCTGCTGTTCGTGCTTCTGGTGCCGGAGGCGGCCACCGATGCGCATCTCGAACTGCTGCGCCAGATCGCCAGCATGCTCGATCGCCAGGATGTACGTGAACGTCTGCGCCAGGCCAACAGCGGCGAAGATCTCTACCAGGTCGTCGTGGACATTCAGAACGGTCAATAAACATGCGCCTGATCATCGTCAGCGGTCGCTCGGGCTCGGGCAAGAGCACCGCCCTCGATGTACTTGAGGACAACGGTTTCTACTGCATCGACAACCTGCCGGCCGGCCTGCTGCCGGATCTTGCCGAGCGCTTCCTGCCGCATAGCGACATGCTGCTGCCACAGGTGGCCGTATCCATCGATGCGCGCAACCTGCTGAGCCAGCTCAAGCGCTTCCCGGAACTGCTCGACGAAGTGCGCAAGCGCAGTATCCATTGCGACGTGCTGTATCTCGATGCCGAAGACGAAACCCTGCTCAAGCGTTTTTCCGAAACGCGCAGACGTCACCCGCTGACCAACGACAATCGTTCGCTGGCCGAGGCCATTGCCTACGAAAGCCAGCTGCTGGCACCGATCACCGATCGTGCCGATCTGAAGATCGATACCACCCGCCTGAATCTCTACCAGCTGCGCGATACGCTCAAGCTACGCCTGCTGGGCCAGACGCAGACTGGCACCGCCTTTCTGGTCGAGTCCTTCGGTTTCAAACGTGGCATGCCAGTGGACGCTGACCTGGTGTTCGATGCGCGCTGCTTGCCCAATCCTTACTGGAAACCGGAACTGCGCGATCATTCCGGGCTGGATCAACCGGTGATCGACTACCTGGCCGCGCAACCAGAGGTCGAAGAGATGTATCAGGACCTCCTCGCCTACCTGGAAAAATGGCTGCCACGCTTCGCCGCCAGCAACCGCGCCTATGTCACCATCGCCATTGGCTGCACGGGTGGCCACCACCGCTCGGTGTACCTGGCCAACCGCCTGAGCCAGGCACTCAAAGACTCGCTGAAGAACGTCCAGGTGCGTCACCGCGACCTCAGCTAAGGAATCCTGCCGCGATGCCAGCACGTGAAATCACCATCATCAACAAACTTGGCCTGCATGCCCGTGCTGCAGCGAAGTTCGTCGGTGTAGCGAGCACCTACCCCTGCCAGGTGCGCATCGGCCGCAGCGCCGAAAGCCTGGTGGACGGCAAGAGCATCATGGCGGTGATGATGCTGGCCGCCGGCAAGGGCACCAACGTGCACCTGCTGACCGAAGGCGAACAGGATCACGAGGCTCTCGATGCCCTGGTTGCGCTGATCGAGAACTACTTCGACGAAGGCGAGTAGCATCACCCCACGAACGAAAGGCCACCCGCGGGTGGCCTTTTCGTTTCTAGCAGCCTCAGCTACCGGCGACCGTCATCTTCTCGATCAGCACCGAGCCAGTGCAGATATTGCCGCGCCGCTCCAGATCGCGCCCGACCGCGACGATCTGGCGGAACATGTCGCGCAGGTTGCCGGCAATGGTCACCTCCTGCACGGGGAACTGGATTTCACCGTTCTCCACCCAGAAGCCCGCCGCGCCACGGGAATAGTCGCCGGTGACCAGGTTCAAGCCCTGGCCCATCAGTTCGGTGACCAGCAGGCCACGCCCCATGCGGCGAATCAGCGCCTGCTGATCCTCATCGCCATGGGTAACGAACAGGTTGTGCACACCACCGGAGTTGGCGGTGCTCGGCAGGCCCAGCTTGCGCCCGGAATAGGTGCCGAGCACATAGGACACCAGCTCGCCCTTTTCCACGAACGGCTTGGCGTAGGTGGCCAGGCCATCGCCGTCGAAGGTCGCGCTACCGAGCGCGCGCGGCAGGTGCGGACGCTCGTCGAGGCTCAGCCATTCGGGGAACAGACGCTGACCGAGCGCGCCTTCGAGGAACGAGGACTGGCGATACAGGTTGCCCCCCGAAATGGCCGCCAGCAGGTGGCTGAACAGCCCACCGGCCAGCTCGGCAGCGAACAGCACCGGTACTTCGCAGGTCGGCACCGGGCGCGCACCCAGACGGCTGACCGCACGCTCGGCGGCGCGCTGGCCGATACCCTTGGCATCGGCCAGCAGTTCACCCTGGCGATTGACGTCGTACCAGTAGTCGCGCTGCATCTGCCCCTCACCCTCGGCGATCATCACGCAGCTCAGGCTGTGGCGGGTGCTGGCATAGCCGCCGACGAACCCGTGGCTGTTGCCATACACGCGACAACCCTGGTGGGTATTGAGGCTGGTGCCATCGGCGTTCCTGATCCGCGCGTCAGCCGCGAAAGCCGCAGCTTCACAGGCCAGCGCCTGCTCCACCGCCTGCTCCGGGGTGATCGACCAGGGGTGATAGAGGTCCAGCTCAGGCAGCTCACGGGCCATCAGCGCGGCATCGGCCAGACCGGCACACTCGTCTTCGCTGGTATGTTTGGCAATCGCTAGGGCCGCCGCCACGGTCTCACGAATGGCCTCGATACCGGTGGCCGAGGTGCTGGCCGAGCCCTTGCGCTGGCCAACGTACAGCGTGATGCCAAACCCCTGGTCGCGATTGAACTCGACGGTTTCCACCTCGCCCTGGCGCACCGTGGTGGACAGCCCCTGACCAGCCGAGACCGCGACCTCGCAGGCGCTGGCACCCTGGCGCCTGGCCTCGGCGAGAATTGCCTCCACCTGCTCTTGCAACGCTGGCAAGGCCTGCGGCCCGATGCGTTCTACTTCACTCATAACCACTCCCGATTCTCTTGGCGCAGGCACTTTCCGTACGAAATCCAAGGCCTGCTCTCGACTGCCCGCTGCGGGCCGGCAGTCACGGTTACTGCTATCATGGCGGCGTTTCCCTCTGGACCCACCCCATGTCTGATTCCTACGACGACTTCTCCCTGGAGAAGAGCAAATCCCAGGTCAAACGCGAACTGCATGCCCTGCAGGATCTTGGCGAGCGACTGACCACGCTCAAGGCGGATCTGCTGGCCAAGATGCCACTGACCGATGCCTTACGCCGCGCGCTCGCCGAAGCGCCGAAACATACCGCCAATGCCGCGCGCAAACGCCACATCCAGTTCATCGGCAAGCTGATGCGCGAACAGGATGTCGACGCGATCGTCGCCATGCTCGACCAGGTGGACAGCTCCACCCGCGAGTACAACGAACGCTTCCACGCTCTCGAGCGCTGGCGCGACCGCCTGATCGCCGAAGGCGACAGCGCGCTGGAGAGCTTCGTCGAGCTCTACCCCGACGCTGACGTCCAGCACCTGCGCGGCCTGGTCCGTCATGCCCAGCACGAAGCCGCGCGCAACAAGCCACCGGCTGCGGCACGCAAGGTGTTCAAGTACATCCGCGAGCTCGACGAAATCCACCGCGGATTGCGCTGACCTTAGGGTGCGCCATGCGCACCGACTCTTCGCCAGCCGCTGGTGCGCACGGCGCCCCCGGCTATTGTCGGCTCTACGCACCAGTGCCGCCGACGGTGATCGCGTCGATCTTCAGCGTCGGCTGACCGACACCGACCGGCACCGACTGGCCGTCCTTGC
>CAMPIF010000048.1 GCA_946886245.1 Ectopseudomonas composti
GGTCGTTGACGCACATGGCGACCAGATCCTGGCCGATGCTGTCGTGCTTGTTCAGATTCAGCGCCAGGCGCAGCTTGGTGCCGACGCCATCGGTGCCGGACACCAGGACGGGTTGCTTGTAGCCGGCCGGGATCTCGCACAGGGCGCCGAAGCCGCCCAGGCCACCCATGACTTCCGGACGCGCAGTGCGCTTGGCCACGCCCTTGATGCGCTCGACCAGGGCTTCACCGGCATCGATGTCGACGCCTGCGTCCTTGTAGCTGATGGAGGGTTGCTTGCTCATAGATCCGGGCCTTTGGATGGGGAGTTCGTGTAGGCGCCGACGTGGCGCAGGCTCATCCAAGGAGCCCGGCGCGCGTACCGGCTGGCGAAGGCGCGCGATTTTATCAGGCTTGCCCGGTAGCGGCCACTCGCGTGCATGCGCTTCGTCGCAGGCACGGGCTCTGGTTGCCGGGGCTTGAGCGGCTGTTTAAGGTATAGGCCTTTGTGGCCGCCCTCCGTGCAGCCATCCCTTGCGAGAGTCCGCCCCAATGCGTTTGCCCATCCGTCTGCTGTTCTTTTGTCTGTCGCTCCTGAGCCTGCCGGCATTGGCCGCGCCGGTCACCGGTCTTTATCAGGTGCGTGAGCCCGTGGCGGATCAGCAGCCGGAAAGCCGTGACGCGGCCATGCAGAAGGCCTTGCAGACTCTGGTGCTGCGTTTGACCGGTGATGCCAAGGCGCTGCAGAGCGCCGGGCTGGAAGGTCTGCGCAAGGACCCGCAACAGATCGTCCGTCAGTACGGCTATGAAGGCGACGCGCTGTTGGTCGAGTTCGATCCGGCCAGCACCGATCAGCAGCTGCGTCAGGCAGGCCTGGCCCTGTGGGGCGCCAACCGTCCGGCCATCCTCACCTGGTGGCTCAACGAATCGCCGGAAGGCAGCCAACTGGTTGGCGAAAGCCAGAGTGCATCGGCGTTGCTGCGCGATGCTGCTCAGCATCGTGGCCTGCCGCTGCGTCTGCCGCTGGCGGACCTGAGCGAGCAAGCGCTGGGCAATGCCGACGCGCTGCTGGCCAATGACCCACAGGCACTGCGCGAGGCCTCCGAGCGCTATGGCGCCGATGCCTTGCTGGCCGTGCAGGCGACCGAGAGCAGCGGTAACTGGCAGGCTACCTGGCGCCTGTGGCTGGGCGACGAGCGTGAACAGGGCAAGGCCGAAGGCGCCGATCAGGCTGCGCTGGCCGATGCAGTGCTGCTGGCGGTGGCCGAGCGCCTGGCTCCGCGTTTTCTGGTCAAGCCTGGTGCGGCGCAAAGCCTGACGCTGGTGATCGAAGGTGCTGATCTGGGGCGTTTCGCGGCGCTGGAGCGCTTGCTCGAACCCTTCGCCGCGCGTTTGCAGGAGATCGACGGCCAGCGCCTGGTCTATCAGGTCAGCGCCAGCCCGGAGCAACTGCGTGCACAACTGGCATTGGGGCAGATGCAGGAAGTCAGTGAGCCGCTCTATGCCGCTGAGCCGGTAGAGAATCCGCAGGCCGCTGCAACCGAGGCTCCGCAGGTGAAACCGCGCACCGATCAGTTGCGCTTTCGCTGGTAGAATCCCCGTCGGCTAGACCACTGCCCAGTTCTGCGGCGCCTTCCTGGCGCCGTTTCGCACCGAGGACGCGAGCATGACCGATTCCACCCGTTGGCTATGGATGGCTGGGCTGTTTCTGCTTGGCTGGCTGCTGTATCTGCTGCACCCGATCCTTTCCCCGTTCCTGATCGGCATCCTGCTGGCCTATCTGGGCGATCCGCTGGTCGACCGCCTCGAGCGGCACCGCCTGTCGCGCACTGGCGGCGTGGTGGTGGTGTTCACGCTGTTCGCGCTGGTGCTGCTGATCCTGTTGCTGGTGCTGGTGCCCATGCTGGGACGACAGCTGGTGCGTCTGTACCAGCTGGCGCCGGAAATGCTCGACTGGCTGCAGAGTACGGCGTTGCCCTGGTCGCAATCACATCTGGGGTTGCAGGATGACCTGCTGCAGGTCGACCAGCTCAAGCAGGTCTTCGCCGATAACATCGGCAAGACCACCGATGTGCTCAAGATGGTGCTGGCTCAGGCCACGTCCTCGGGCCTGGCGCTACTGGCCTGGCTGGGCAACCTGCTGCTGATTCCGGTGGTGAGCTTCTACCTGATGCGCGACTGGGATGTGCTTGTCGAGCGCCTGCGTCGCCTGCTGCCGCGCCAGCGCGAAGGGTTGATAGTCAAGCTGACTGGCGAATGCCACGAGGTGCTCGGTGCCTTCCTGCGCGGCCAATTGCTGGTAATGCTGGCGCTGAGCATCATCTACGCCTCTGGCCTGATGCTGGTGGGGTTGGAGCTGGGGTTGCTGATCGGCGTACTGGCCGGCCTGGCGAGCATCGTGCCCTACATGGGCTTCATCGTCGGCATCGGTGCGGCGTTGACCGCTGCGCTGTTCCAGTTCGGTCTCGAGCCCTATCCGCTGATCGGCATCGGTGTGGTGTTCATGATCGGCCAACTGCTCGAAGGCATGGTCCTGACGCCCATGCTGGTGGGCGATCGCATCGGTTTGCACCCGGTCGCGGTGATCTTCGCCATCCTCGCTGGCGGCCAGCTGTTTGGCTTCACCGGCGTGCTGCTGGCCCTGCCGGTTGCCGCTGTGATCATGGTTCTGCTGCGCCATGCCCATGATTTGTATAAACTTTCCGGTCTTTACGGAGAGTCCAACAGCGGTTCTGACGAACCGCCGAGCCCTGCATGAAACCAATCCAGCTGCCTCTGGGGGTGCGTCTGCGTGACGACGCCACCTTCGCCAACTACTACCCCGGCGCCAATGCCGCGGCTTTGGGCTATGTCGAGCGTCTGTGCGAGGCCGATGCCGGCTGGACGGAAAGCCTGATCTATCTGTGGGGCGCTGAAGGCGCAGGGCGCAGCCACTTGCTGCAGGCCGCCTGCCTGCGCTTCGAGCAGCGCGGCGAAGCGGTGGTGTACCTGCCGCTTGGCGAGGTGGTGCAGCATGGCCCG
Source organism: Ectopseudomonas composti (assembly GCA_946886245.1). The sequence continues at coordinate 3,000 of CAMPIF010000048.1, forward strand.
GAGCTTCTCGACAACCTTGAATTGTGTGAGCTGGTCTGCCTCGATGATCTCGATGCAGTGGCTGGGCGCAGCGATTGGGAGGAGGGTTTGTTCCACCTGTTCAACCGTCTGCGCGACAGCGGCCGGCGTCTGTTGCTGGCCGGCACCATGTCGCCGCGCGAGTTGCCGATTCAACTGCCCGATCTGAAGTCGCGGTTGACCCTTTCGCTGGTCTTCCAGCTGCATGAGCTGTCCGACGAAGACAAGCTGCGCGCCCTGCAGCTGCGCGCCTCGCGTCGTGGCCTACAGATGAGCGACGAGGTCGGTCGCTTCATCCTCACCCGTGGCGAACGCAGCATGAGCGCGCTGTTCGAGCTGCTGGAGCGCCTGGATCAGGCCTCGCTGCAGGCCCAGCGCAAGCTGACCATTCCCTTTCTCAAGGAAACCCTGGGCTGGTAGCGGCAAGCCAATACGCGTCGCTCTACCTGTCCCCAAGCCCCATTACAGGGCCGATTCAGCGTCCGAGCGGCCCTCGGTGCGCGCGGCGCACCCTACGACGCAACATGTCGGGTGTGCCGTGCGCACCAATAAACCCCCTGGATAGCGCGGCTTAAGACTGTTGCTTATTCCCCTGCCAACTTGCGGTCGTACTGGAAGCGCCAGCGCGTATACAGCAGCGCCGTGCAGAACAGGCCGAAGCTGATTACCGCCTCCAGCGCGCCGAACAGTGCACGCGCCGGATCGATGGCGGCCAGTACGCCCTGGATGAAGTAGATATTGACCACGAAGCAGGCCCAGGCATGGGCGCGGGCGTTGCCCATCAGCATCCCGGGGGCGAGCAGCGCCAGCGGCAGCAGCTGAATGGCCAGCACTACGCCGACCCGCGCGCCATGCAGATCGGCGAAGCCCAGATTCCACACCAGCAGCAGGGTCAGTAAGGTGATGAAACTGAACAGGCTCAGCGCTCGACTGAGTTTGACCCGTGGCTCCAGCCATTCGAGGCTGGGCAGGGGTTTCTTCGCTCGGGCCACGTTCAGCGCTCCAGTTTGCTGGCGGTTTGCGCCAGGCGTTGACCCAGTGCGCGGCACAGGGCTGTTTCATGCTCGTCCAGCGCGCGTTTGCCGTCACCACCAGCATGCTGGCTGGGGCCGTAGGGCGTGCCACCGCCGCGGGTTTCGAGCAGGGCCGATTCGCTGTAGGGCAGGCCGCAGACCAGCATGCCGTGGTGCAACAGAGGCAGCATCATCGACAGCAGGGTTGTCTCCTGGCCGCCATGCAGGCTGGCGGTGGAGGTGAACACGCCGGCTGGTTTGCCAACCAGTTCGCCGGTCAGCCACAAGTTGCTGGTGCCATCGATGAAGTACTTGAGTGGTGCGGCCATGTTGCCGAAACGGGTCGGGCTACCCAGGGCCAGGCCCGAGCAGTTCTTCAGGTCGTCCAGGGTGGCATACATGGCGCCGTCCTCCGGCACGCTCGGCGCAACGGCCTCGCATTCGCTGGATACCGCAGGCACCGTGCGCAGACGCGCTTCCAGGCCGGCCATCTCGACACCGCGGGCGATCTGTCTGGCCATTTGCGCGGTGGCGCCATGGCGGCTGTAGTAGAGCACGAGGATGTAGGGTGCACTCATGCCAGCAACTCCAGCACTTTTTCCGGTGGGCGGCCGATCACGGCCTTGTCGCCAGCGATCAGGATCGGGCGTTCGATCAGCTTGGGATGCCTGACCATGGCCTCGATCAGCTGCGCCTCGCTCAGACTGGCATCGCTCAGGCCCAGCGCCTTGTACTCGTCTTCGCCGCTGCGCAGCAGTTCGCGGGCGCTGATGCCCAGCTTGTCGAGCAGGCTCTTGAGTTCACCGGCGCTGGGTGGCGCTTCCAGATAACGCACTACCTGCGGTTGCAGGCCGCGGGCTTCCAGCAGCTCCAGAGCGCCGCGGGATTTCGAGCAGCGCGGGTTGTGGTAGAGGGTCAGGTCGGTCATGGTGGCTCGCATCCGGCTTGAGGTGGCGACTATTCTAACCGCCTGCTGCGCGGATGCACGCAAACCGCTGGGTCGCTTTGCTGCGACCTTTTCCCGCGGCGCACTGTCTGTTCAGGTTTGAGGGCTAAGGAGAGGTCATGCAGGTTCGTTTAAAGGACTGGCTGGGGTTCTGGGTGAGTCTCTACAAGCGTTTCGTGGAGAACCGTGGCGCAGGCAATGCGGCTGCCTTGACCTACACCACCTTGTTCGCCGTGGTGCCGATGATGACCGTGACCTTCGCCATGCTTTCTGCGATTCCGGCATTCAAGGATGTGGGCGAGGACATCCAGGGTTTCATCTTCAACAACTTCGTGCCTTCCACTGGCGAGACGGTGCAGGAGTACCTGCGCGAGTTCACCACGCAGGCGCGGCAGTTGACCTGGTTCGGCGTGGGGCTGCTGGCTGTCACCGCCTTCCTCATGCTGGTGACCATCGAAAAGACCTTCAACATGATCTGGCGGGTGCGCCAGCCGCGCCGTGGTATGTCCAGCTTCCTGCTGTACTGGGCGATCCTCAGCCTCGGGCCGTTGCTGCTGGGCGCAGGTTTTGCGGTCAGTACCTATATCGCCTCGCTGTCGCTGATCTCCGGGCCGGATGCCGTCGTGGGCGCCAAGACTCTGCTTGCCTTCGCGCCGTTGCTATCGAGCATCGCAGCCTTCACCTTGCTCTATGCGGCGGTCCCCAACACTCGGGTGCCCTTGCGCCATGCACTGCTCGGCGGTGTGTTCAGCGCCGTGCTGTTCGAAGTGGCCAAGGCACTGTTCGGCCTATACGTGCGCCTGTTCCCCGGTTACCACCTGATCTATGGCGCCTTCGCCACGGTGCCGCTGTTTCTGCTGTGGATCTATCTGTCCTGGTTGATCGTGTTGCTGGGCGCCGAACTGGTGTACGGCCTCTCGCAACCTCGGCACTGGCGCCGTGAACCCATCCCCAAGGGGCTGATTCTGCTGGTGGTGCTGCGCCTGTTGCTCAAGCGCCAGCAGAAGGGTCAGGTCCTGCATTACGGCGATATGCAGCGTGCTGGCTGGCGCTTGCCCGAGGACGAATGGAGCCAGGTGATGGACGTCCTCGAGCGCGAGCACCTGGCATGCAAGGCCAGTGGTGGCGGTTGGGTGCTGTGCCGTGACCTGCATGCTTTTTCCCTGCATCAACTACTCGAGTGCAGCCCTTGGCCGTTGCCGAGCCTCTCGCAACTGCCCGCTCAGCTCGACGAGCCCTGGTATCCGGCATTGCGCGAGGGAATGGAGCGCATGCAAGCGGAGCGCGAGGAGCAGTTCGGCGCCAGTCTGGCGGACTGGTTGCCGGGGAAGGGCTGAGGAAGCGTAACGGAGGGTGACGAAAAACGTCACTTTCAGGCGTTGCCCAGGCCTGATGCGCTCTGAGCAAAAGCGTGGCGGCAATGAATGCGTTGTAGAAGGGCTGGCACGCTTCTAGCAACTGCAAGGTCAGTTGCTATCGAACTGCCAGCAAGGCAGGGATCGCTGAGGACGCAGGCAGTAATGACGGTAAAAAACAGGGTAATCCACCTTCATCGACGCGATCCGCAGGAAGCGTTGACGCGGCTCAAACGAATCACGGGGCTGCACTTCGCACGCTGGCCGGAGTCGCTGCTCGAGCATGTTGCTGCCGAAAACCTGCAGCCGGACGCTGACGACTCAAATCCGCAGGTTGCGCCCAGCTCCGGAGTTTCCTCCGGCTGAAAGCGAAACCCCGCGTCGATGCGCGGGGTTTGCTGGTGCAGTTCCGGCTCAGGCCATGGCCTGGCGGCTCTCGCTGTTGGCCAAGTCGACGGCCTGAACGAAGAACTCCTCGACCACCAGGCTCTGCGCCGGCACCGCCGAGCGCAGGCGTACCTGCATGTCTTCGATCTTCAGCCGCACCGGCATGCGCGCGATCCCGGAGAGCAGGATCTTGCCATGGGCATTGACCTTGCCGTGGTCGACATTGACCTCGCGACGCTTGTCCCCGTCGCGATAACTCACTAGCAGCGACACCGGCAGGTTGGCCAGCCCCGGCAGTTGTAGCCAGGTGGCGACGTTGTATTCGGCTACGCGCCCCTCGTAGGGCGTGACCAGCAGGTGAGCGACGTCGACGATGCGCGAGGGCACGGAGCCAATCAGCTTGTCTTGCGCTTGGGACATGGTGAAATTCCAGGCTGGGTGAGACTTGAGTGTCTGGAATTATAAGCAGCCACCTGCCGGCGAAACTGTGCACTCGGCAGACAGGCGGCGTGACTGGGGTCGCAGTTTCGCGTTTCAGGCCAGGCGCAGCGGGTGGCGGGTAACCGATGAGGTCTGCAGGTTGCTGTCGGGCAGTGGCAGGATCGCCTGGTTGTGCACGCTGGCCAGTTGCAGCCAAAGGTGCTCGCCGGAGGCGAACTGGCCGTTGGGCAGCCACAGGCCATGGTGCCAGCCGTTGCCCGGTGCCGGGGTACTCTGCAATACACCCGGATGAGTCTGCGCATTGGGCGCGCGTCGCAGCCAGACCGGCCGTGGCAGGCCTTTCAGATAGCGCAGCCCGAGGTGCAAGCCTTCGCTATTGAGATGACGCCAGCGCACCAATGCCAGCGTCGGTGTGCCATTGGTAAGCAGCAGAACCAGTTGACCGACCTGCAATTGCCCGCCCTCGTTGGCGTTGCACAGCAGGCGCGCGCCGCCTGGGCTGGCATCGAGAAGCTGCGCCTCGGTGCGCTGCGGCAGCTTGTCCAGCAACTGCGCATGAATGGCCGGCAGGCCGATCACCAGGCTGCATTGTCCGTCCAGCTCGGCGCGTTCATGGCGACGTTGCTGGCGCCCCAGCCAGTGCTGACGTACTCGTTCGAGCAACTGGCGTTCCTGCGTGCTTTGCAGCGGCGCTGGCTCATGCAGCGCGATCAGCAGCGCGCCCAGTTCGAAACGGCGCAGGTTGGCGGCGTCGCCTTCGATACGCTGTTCGAAACTCAGGCAGGCCTGTGATTCGCTGAGGTCGACTACCGGACCTTCGATTTCATCGTCCTCATCCCAGGCTTGCAACCTGGCCAGCGCCGCCAGAGGTGCCAGTGCGCTGAACAGGGTCAGGCATTCGCCTTCATCGAGGTGGAAGGGGTTGCTCAGGGCCAACAACAGCATCTGCTGGTAGAGGCCGCGCAGGGTGCTGGCCGGCTTCGGCTCGAAGGCAGCAGCCACTGGCTCGTCCAGACACTGCTGATGCTCGCCGATCCAGTAAAGCAGGTGGCTGTCTCGCCAGAGCGCCGCGGGAGGCTCCTGGTACAGCTGATAGTGGCGCAGCAACTGCTGGGCAAGGAAATGCTGGGCCATGTACAGACACCAGGCCAGGTGCGGCATCGATGGTTGACGCCCCTGCAGGATTTGCAGCAGCAGGCGTTTGAAACCGATCGCCAGCTCGCCGCAGAAACGCACGAACAGAGTGCTTGGCGGATGCCGGCGATTGGCAAGACCGGCGTAATGGCGATACTCATCACTGAAGTTTTGCAGCGCACGCTGCCTTTCCAGTAAGGTCAGAGCGCTGCGATTGAGCGAAAACAACAGGCCCAGCAGGTGTTGCAGGCCATGTTCCGGCTCCAGGTGGCGAGCAGTCGCGAGTCGCTGGACGATTTCCGCCGGCGATAGGCTGTTGTCCTCGCGGATGTCCGGTACTTCCAGGCGCAGGGCATCCAGCGTCATATCAACCCCGGGTGGACGAGGATCGAGTACATGGGCTTAGGGCTCCGGAATGTCGGCAAGGCTGTTATGGGTATCTGCGCCGCTCTGCTGCTGACGGCTTGTGCCGAAGATTACGGCCTTGATCAGCATGGACGAAAGGTAACGGCTGAGAGCCTGGATGGCCAGTGGCTAGTCATTAATTATTGGGCTGAATGGTGCGCACCGTGCCGCACGGAAATTCCCGAGCTCAACGCCCTGGAAGAAGAGCTGAAGAACCAGTCGGCGCGAGTGATCGGCGTCAATTTCGACGCTCTGCAGGGCGATGACCTCAAGCGTGCAGCGGACAGTTTCGACATTCGTTTCACCGTGCTGGCGCTGGACCCGGCGGCGCGCTTCGAGCTGCCGCACAATGACGTGCTGCCGGTGACCTACATCGTCGATGCCGAGGGCAAGCTGCGCGAGCGTCTGGTGGGCGAGCAGACCTCGGCGGGCTTGCAGGCGCATCTCAAGCGGTTGCGCGGGCAGTAACGCCGAGAAAAATCGCGGCGACATGCAGTCGCAGTAATAGGTAGCATGCTAAGCTTTTGCTCCGGCCGAACCTGCGCCGTGCTTCATGAGTCTGCCTGATGTCCGCTACCCATCTTACCCGTGGCAGCGCCGGTTATCGGCGCGCCACCCTGGCGCTGTTCTGCGCCGGTTTCGCTACCTTCGCCATGCTCTACTGCGTGCAGCCGCTGCTCCCTCTGCTGGCGGCGCACTTTCGTGTTTCTGCGGCCAGCAGCAGCCTGGCGCTGTCGCTGACCACACTGAGCCTGGCGCTATGCCTGCTGGTATCCGGTGCGCTGGCTGAGAGCTGGGGGCGCAAACCGGTCATGGCGGCGGCGCTGGGCCTGGCCGCGATGCTGGGGATCGCCTGCGCACTGGTAGAAGAGTGGGGCAGCCTGCTGATTCTGCGTGCGCTGCTGGGACTGGCGCTGAGCGGATTGCCGGCGTTGGCCATGGCCTATGTCGGCGAAGAGTTCGATCCCGAGGCGCTTCCGGCGGCGATGGGGCTGTATATCGGCGGTACGGCGTTGGGTGGGTTGCTCGGACGCTTGCTGGCTGGTCTGCTCAGTGACCTGGGTGGCTGGCCCTGGGCGCTTGGCGGCATTGCCGGGCTCGGCTTGCTGGCGTTGGGGCTGTTCGTCTGGCTGTTGCCGCCTTCGCGGCATTTCACCGCCCAGCCGTTGTCCTTGCGCGGGCTGCTGCGCAACTTCGTCTTGCACCTGAGCAACCCGCGTCTGCGCGTGCTGTTCGCCCTGGCCTTTCTGCTCATGGGCGGCTTCGTTGCGCTGTTCAACTATGTCGGCTTTCGTCTGGCCGGAGCGCCATTCAACCTGTCGGCGACGGTGATCGGTCTGCTGTTCACCGTCTACCTGCTGGGTATCTTCAGCGCCGGATGGGCAGGGCGCCTGGTCCCACGCTTCGGCGCACGCCAGGTGCTGCATGGCGGCATCGGTCTGATGCTGCTTGGGGTGGCCCTGTGCACAGGGCCGTGGCTGAGCGCTGTGGTGATCGGGCTGGCGCTGTTCACCCTGGGTTTCTTCGCGGCTCATGCGGTTGCCAGCGGGCAGGTCGGTATCCATGCGCAGGGGGCCAAGGCGCAGGCCTCGGCGTTGTACCTGTGTGCCTATTACCTCGGCTCCAGCCTGGTGGGCTACGTCGGTGGTTATGTCTGGGAGCACGCCGGCTGGCTGGCATTGCTCGGCGTTCTGGCCTCGTTATTTATCGTCGCCAGCGCTCTGGTAAGGCGTATTTAGGCTGGTTGCCGCTCGTTCAGTGCAGGTTCAAGGAGGGTTCAGCAGGGATTCAGTAGTCTTCCCGCAGACTTGTTGCCGAATTGATCAAAACTGCAACGAGAGGAACGATGCAATGAAAATCACCCTGAACCGTCTCGCATTCGCGACCTGCCTGGCCCTGGGCGCAACCGCTGCCCAGGCCAACGACAATTTCGTCGGCCTGACCTGGGGGCAGACTGACAACAACATCCAGAAGTCCAACTCGCTGAATGCCAACCTCGGCAATCCCAAGCTGGACAAGGTGATCAATGGCGAGAGCACCTGGGGTCTGCGTGCCGGCCAGAAGACCGCCGATAACCGCTACTACGCGACTTACGAGAATGTCTCCGACAGCCACAATGGCTACAAACTGCGTCAGCAGAATCTGCTCGGCAGCTACGACATGTTCGTACCGCTGGGCAGCAACAACACCAAGCTGTTCGGTGGTGTGACCGCCGGCCTGGTCAAGCTCGAGCAGGAAAGCCACGGCTTCTCCCGTGACAGCGACATCGGATTTGCTGCAGGTTTGCAGGCCGGTATCCTGCAGGAACTCAACAGCACTGCATCGATCGAAGCCGGCTATCGTTACCTGCGTACCAACGCCAGCACGGAAATGAAACCGCATGCTGAAGGCAAGGCCGGGTCGCTGGATCTGCATAGCAGCGCGCAGCTCTACCTCGGCGCCAACTTCGCCTTCTGATGGCGACTCAGCGTTACCAGGCCGGGCATCAGTCCGGCCCTCGCACAACTTAAATCAGGGGGAGTCTCATGAAATTGCTGGTGGTGGAAGATGAGGCGTTGCTGCGTCACCATCTGTTCACTCGCCTCAGTGAAAACGGACATGTGGTGGATGCCGTGCGCACCGCCGAAGAAGCACTGTACCGAGCTGAGTCCTTCAATCATGATCTGGCCCTGGTCGACCTCGGTCTGCCCGGTATGAGCGGTATCGACCTGATTCGTGAGCTGCGCAGCCAGGACAAGAACTTTCCAATTCTGATCCTCACCGCGCGCGGCAACTGGCAGGACAAGGTCGAAGGGCTTTCCTGCGGTGCCGACGACTATGTGGTCAAGCCGTTCCAGTTCGAAGAGCTGGAAGCGCGCCTGAACGCGCTGCTGCGACGTTCTTCCGGGTTCACCAAGTCGACCATCGAGGCCGGCTCTCTGGTGCTTGACCTCAATCGCAAGCAGGCCACAGTTGATGAACAATCGCTGCAACTGACCGCCTACGAGTACCGTATCCTCGAGTACCTGATGCTGCATCACCAGCAGGTGGTGGCCAAGGAACGCCTGATGGAACAGCTCTATCCGGGCGACGACGAGCGCGATCCCAATGTCATCGAGGTACTGGTCGGCCGCCTGCGGCGCAAGCTGGAGGCCGTGCTGGGCGGCAAGCCGATAGAAACCGTTCGTGGTCAGGGCTACATGTTCAACGAGCGCTGCAAGTGAGCCGAGCGCGCGCTGTTCTGCGCAAGCTGCGCATGCGTCTCGCTTCGTTGCGCCTGCGCCTGATGCTGGTCAGCGCCGCGCTGGCGATGCTGTTCATGCTGTTGCTGATGCCGGTGCTGCAGGGTGTGTTTCTCATGGCCCTGGAGCAGACCGTGGAGAAACGTCTGGCCTCCGATGCGGCTGCACTGATATCGGCTGCGCGCATCCATGACGGCCAGTTGCACATGCCGGACAAGATGCCCGACGAGGAATTCGACAACCTCGACTCGCACCTGCTGGGCTTCATCTTCGACGGTGAAGGCCAGATGATCTGGCGCTCACGCTCCTCCATAGACGAGTTGGTGCGCTACCTGCCGCATTACGACGGTCGCGGCCACGAGTTCATCCGCATTCGCGACGACAGCGGCCAGGAGTACTTCGTATACGACGTGGAAGTGGATTTGCTGCGTGGCGACCAGACCGCGCTGAGCATCGTGACCATGCAGCCGACGCGCGAATACCAGGGGCTGTTCAACGGCTTTGCCTGGCAGCTGCGTTTGTGGCTGGGCATCGCACTACTGGTGTTGCTGGGCCTGCTCTGGTTCGGCCTGACCTGGGGCTTTCGCAGCCTGCGCGGCCTCAGTGACGAACTCGATGGCGTGGAGGCGGGTACCCGCCAGCGCCTGAGTGATGAGCATCCACGCGAACTGCTGCGCCTGACCAATTCCCTCAACCGTCTGCTCGATAGCGAGCGACGTCAGCGCGAGCGTTATCGCGACTCGCTGGAAGACCTCGCCCATAGCCTGAAAACACCACTCAGCGTGTTGCAAGGCATCGGCGAAACCCTCGCCGCTCAACATGAGAATCGCGAGCAGGCGCAGCTGATGCAGGCGCAAATCGAACGGATGAGCCAGCAGGTCGGCTATCAACTGCAGCGCGCCAGCCTGCGCCGTAGCGGCCTGGTCCGCCATCGTGAGCAGGTCTGGCCGGTGCTCGACGGCTTGTGCCGCTCGCTGGACAAGGTCTACCGTGACAAGCGCGTCGAGGCGACGCTGGAGGTTGCCGAGCACAGCCAGATCACCATGGAACGTGGTGCGCTGATGGAGCTGCTCGGCAACCTGCTGGAGAACGCCTACCGCCTCTGCCTGAATCGCGTACGCGTCAGGCTGCAACCCCTGGCCGGCGGTTGCCTGATCACCATCGAGGACGACGGCCCCGGTGTACCGCTGCAGCAGCGTGCGCGGGTGCTGCAGCGCGGCGAGCGTCTGGATGCGCAGAACCCGGGGCAGGGCATCGGCCTGGCGGTGGTCGAAGACATCGTCGAAAGCTACGACGGCGAACTGAGCCTGGACGACTCCGAACTGGGTGGCGCCTGCTTCAGGGTACGCCTGTACGACTGAATACGGCCGCTGCTGCCAGAGGGCTGGCAGAACATGCGGGCGCCGATTAAGGGCAAACGTCTCTAGAGTTGCGTCGCGAAGCGCTCCACCGCGTTTACCACGAGCTTAGCACCATCCTGAATTTCGGTGATCACCTGGCCGGCCTGGGCGGAAAGCTCCAGGCCCAACTCGGCCTGGGTCTTGCCTCGGTCGATCAGCTCTACCGCGCGTTCGGTCAGTTGCTGATTCTGCCCGACCACCTGGGCGATTTCTTCCGTCGCTGAGCTGGTACGCGAAGCCAATTGGCGGACTTCATCGGCCACCACGGCGAAACCGCGACCCTGCTCGCCGGCGCGGGCGGCTTCGATGGCGGCGTTGAGGGCCAGCAGGTTGGTCTGGTCGGCGATGCTGCTGATGTTCTTGACGATGGCTCCGATCAGTTGGGATTGCTTGTCCAGTGCCTCGATGCCCTGTGCGGCCTCCTGCATGCGAGCGGCCAGTTCGCGCATGGTGTCGAGCATCTGCTGCACCACCGACGCACCGTTCTTGGCGCTGTCATCCGTGCCTTTCGATGTCTCGAAGGCAATGCTGGCAGCCTCGGCGATGGCCGTTTCGCGGTTGACCTGGTCGGTGATCACCGTGGCGAACTTGACCACCTTGTAGAGGTTGTCGTGGGCGTCGGTGATGGGGTTGTAGGAGGCTTCCAGCCAGACTTCGCGTCCGTGGCTATCCAGGCGTCTGAAGCGACCAGTAGCGAATTCGCCGCGGCGCAGTTGCTCCCAGAACCGCTGGTACTCTGGAGAGTTGGCTTCAGCGAGGTCGCAAAAAATCCGGTGATGTTTGCCCTGAATCTGCGTCAGGCTGTAGCCCATCGAATCGAGGAAACGCTGGTTGGCGGTGAGCACCTCGCCGTTCATGTTGAATTCGATGACGGCGGTGGAGCGCTGCAGCGCGCTGATCAGGTTTTCGTGCTCGCGCGAGGTCTCGATGGTGCGCGTCAGGTCGCTGGCGTAGATCGAGAAGCGCTGCACCCGGCCTTGGCTGTCGCGTAGTGGCTGCAGGATCGAGCGCAGCCAGGCTTCTTCGCCGTTGCCGCGTTTCAGGCGGATGACTCCGGCCAGATGTTCGCCGCGCTCCAGGGCATGGCGTACCCGGTGGTGGAAGTCCAGGTTGCGCACATGGTCCGGGATCAGCTCCAGCAGGGGGCGGCCGCGCAGTTGATCGGCGCGGTAGAGCATTTCCTTCTCGAAGTTGGCGTTGACCGAGTCGATGCGTCCCTGAGCGTCGAGGTCGAGCGCGAGCATCTCTTCGTCGAGGCTGGTGCGTACCTGTTCGACCGAGGACAGTTCTTCGCGCAGGGCTTGCAGTTCTTGTTTCAGGCGGGTCGCGAACATCGGCGTGATCTCTGAGTAGATGCTGAGGGTTGTGTCGGCGCTGCAAGGCAATTGTTTAGAGCGAAATGACCGAGCGGTCGACGCTTAGGTTACGGCGTGTGACAGGCTGAGCGTCGCCGCCGATTCGCCGTTTCAACCCTCTTGCGCCCGATAAGCCCCCGGCGTCAGCCCTGTCCATTTCTTGAAGGCGCGGTGAAAGGCCGAGGGCTCGGAGAAACCGAGCTGCTCGGCGATATCCTGAATCGCCAGTTCGTCGCGGCCCAGGTGGTAGATGGCCAGGTCGCGGCGCAGGTGGT
>CAMPIF010000049.1 GCA_946886245.1 Ectopseudomonas composti
CGCCGCGGCTGGCGCTCGGCGTGGTACGCCAGGGCGCACCGGGCGTTTGTATCGAGCCGCTGCCGGCACTGCCGTTGATGCCGGATATCGGCCATGCGCGACTGCATCTGCAGCAGGCCCAGGGCGAGCGCCTGGCCGGCGACGGCTGGAGCGACTACGTCAAACCTTTCCGCACCCTGGAAGACGTACACGTACTTACCGCTGTTGTCGCCTGGCAATTGGGTGTGGGGCGCGATTATGGCTGGCCTGAAACGCTGCTGTTGCGTCTGCAGGCGCTGCTGGCCGGCTGTGCCGAGGTCGCGCGACAGGCGCCCGATGCGCCCACTACCCATCTGTTGCTGGCCGGGTTGTTCGCCACGCAGCAGGCGTTGGCGGGCGAGCTGGAGGCGGCCTTTGCCGCTGGCCCGACTCAATGGGCCGAGCTGTGGCAGCGCGACAAGGGCTTGCTGCGCATCGCCGAGGCGGCGCGCGGCAAGCGCCTGGAGAACGCGCGGCGGATTGTCGCCGCCCGTTGATCCATATCAGTACCCATTGCTGTTGGCGCGCATAAGGTTGCCTCGCGATTCACTGACGAGGTTTCCATGCGCCGCGAGCCCATCGTGCTGTTCGATAACGGCAACCACCAATGCCTGATGTTCGATGACCTGGTCAGCGGCGAAGGCGTGCAATCCAACCAGTTCCTGATCACCGACAACGAGCAGTACCTGCTGCTCGATCCGGGCGGTGACCTGACCTACACGCCGCTGTCGCTGGAGCTGTCCAAGCACATCCCGGTGCAGGACCTGACCTACATCTTCGCTTCGCACCAGGACCCGGACATCATCGCCTCGCTGGACAAGTGGCTGCTGCACACCCGTGCGCGGGTGATCTGCTCCAAGCTGTGGGCGCGTTTCCTGCCGCACCTGACGGCCAATTACCTGGTGCTGAGCCGTGGCATCAACACCTTTGATCGCATCATCGCGTTGCCGGATCGCGGCCAGAGCATTCCACTGGGCAAATGCTCGCTCAAGGCCGTACCGGCGCATTTCCTGCACTCGGTGGGTAACTTCCAGGTGTATGACCCGGTGAGCAAGATCCTCTTCTCCGGTGACATGGGCGCCTCGATGGTCGATGACGCCACGCCGGTACGCGACTTCGTCAACCATGTGCCGAACATGGAAGGCTTCCACCGCCGCTACATGGCCGGCAACAAGGCGTGTCGCCTGTGGGCGGCGATGGTGCGGCAGATGGATGTGGAAATGATCGTGCCGCAGCACGGCCGGCCCTTCGTCGGCCCGGAAATGATCAGCGCCTTTCTCTACTGGATCGAGAACCTCGAATGCGGTCTCGACCTGATGGGGCCTGAGGATTACCAACTGCCCAGATAGCGGCAGGGTGCGCTGCCCGAATGAAGGCGGGGGATGGCGGTTTCGTCACTTCAAGCCGTCACCATGGCCATGCTAGGGTGCGCCACGATTTCTGATCGAGGCCGCCCATGTCCACCTCCTTGCTTCGTCGACTGAGCCTGGCGCTCGGTTTCAGCCTGGCTGCCAGCACCGCCCAGGCGGAAAACTGGCCGCAACCCGACTGGCAGAGCCAGCCACGCGTCGAGAGCGCCGCGCTGGCTGAGCTCGAACAGTACGCCTTCCCGGATCGCAATGAAGCCGAACGCACGGGCGTGCGCACCGATGCGCTGCTGGTGATCCGCGACGGGCAGATCGTCTACGAGCGCTATGCCGAACCGACCACGGTACAGACCGCGCATCTCTCCTGGTCGATGGCCAAGAGCCTGCTGGCCAGCACCTTGGGTGTGGCTTATGGCGAAGGGCGCTTCAAGCTCGACGCAGCGGCCGCGCAGTACTACCCGGCGATGGCCGAGCATCCGCAGATCAAGATCGGGCACTTGCTCAACTGGGCTTCGGGTCTGGCCTGGGAAGAGGACTACGAGTACGCGCCGCTGAAATCCTCGGTGGTGGCCATGCTCTACACCCGTGGCCGTGACGACATGGCGGCCTTCACCGCCGCGCACGGCGCAGACGCCGCGCCGGGCACGCGTTTTCGTTATTCCAGCGGCGACAGCAACGTGCTGGCGGCCGCGTTGCGTGGCATGGTCGGCGAGCAGGCCTATGCCGACTATCCCTGGAGGGCGCTGTTCGAGCCGCTGGGCATCACCAGCGCAGTCTGGGAGCGCGACGCCAGCGGCACCTTCGTCGCGTCGTCCTACGCCTACATGACCGCGCGCGACCTGGCCCGTGTCGGCCTGCTGATGCAGCGCGGCGGTCGTTGGGGAGAGCGCCAGCTGCTGCCGTGCGCCTGGGTCGATTTCGTATCCACGCCTTTTGCCAGCTATCAGCCGCAGTTGGCCAAGCCGGGCGATGCCGTCCCGGGCGGGCATTGGTGGCTCAATGCCGAACTGCCAGGCAGCGCGCGACCCTGGCCGGATGCACCGGCCGCTACCATCGCCGCCCTGGGGCACTGGGGGCAGGGGCTGTACGTGCTGCCCGAGGAAAAACTGGTGGTGGTGCGCTACGCCGATGACCGTGACGGCAGCTTCCAGCACAACGAACTGCTCAAGCGCGTGCAGGCGGCTTTCGCCACGGAGGTGCAGCCATGATTCGTCGTCATCCGATTCTCAGCGTGGTGGCGCTGTTGGTGATTCTGCTGCTGGCCTGGGCCTGGCCGAACCGCGCGCATCTGGCGGCGTTCCCCGACATCATCGGCGCCTACACGGCCAAGGAGTACTGCTCCTGCCGCTACGTCAGTGGCAACCCGGCGGCCTATTGCGAAGGCTATGTGAAGCAGTACGTGCCGATCAGCAGCCTGCTCGATGACGACAGCGCCAAGCGCGTCACCGCCAGCGGCCTGGGTCGCACCCACAGCGCGGTCTGGCTGGGTGAGCGGCAGGGCTGTCAGCTGCTGCCGAATGAGTAGGGCCTCCCCCCGGACTCCTCTCCACTAGTCGTGCCCCCATGAATGGGAGAGGGAAGCCAAGCGCGTAGCCCGGATGAAAGCCGGGGCATGTTGGTGAGGCGCTCCCGGATTGCATCCGGGCTACGGGTGGAAGAGGCGCCGGGCTTTGCAAGGCGGGCCGTGGCGACTATCGTTGCCGCCTGGTCATGCCTTTTTCGAGTTCTCATGCGCCGTTCGCTTCTCGCCCTGCTGCTTGCCGCTGCCTTGCCCGTTCACGCCGACTGGTACCTGGACAACGAATCTTCGCGTCTTTCGTTCATCTCCACCCATTCCGGCAGCCAGTCGGAGGTGCATCGCTTTCTCACCCTGCACGGGCAGATCGCGGCCGATGGGCGTGCGCGCCTGCGCGTGGATCTTGATTCGCTGAGCACCGGTATCCCGCTGCGTGACGAGCGCCTGCGCGCCATGCTGTTCGACACCTCGCGTCTGCCCGAGGCGCGCATCACTGCCCAGGTCAACCTGCCGCAATTGACCGACCTGGCACCTGGCGCGCAGCTGGAGTTGCGGTTGCCTCTGCAAGTGACCCTCAACGAGCGTACGCGCGAACTGGACAGCGAACTGCTGGTCACGCGCCTCGATGATCGCCGCTTCCAGGTGGTGACCCTGGCGCCGCTGGTGCTGCACGGCGAAGATTTCGCCCTGGCCAGTGGCATCGAGGCGCTGCGTAAAATCGCCGAACTGCCGGCCATCAGCCTGTCGGTGCCGGTGGGTGCCGTGCTGATCTTCACGGCACGTTGAGCGTGCACGCGCGCGGCAGCATCTTTCCCTGGCGAGGCGGCAATCGCTTCGAATTGCTGCTGGACGGCCCGGTGTTTTTCCCGCGCATGCTGGCAGCCATCGAGGGCGCCCGGCAGCAGGTGGAAATCGAGCTCTATCTGATCGAAGACGGTCGCTGCAGCGAGCGTCTGGTCGACGCGCTGTGCCGCGCGGCTGAGCGCGGGGTGAGGGTGCGTGGTCTGTTCGATGCCTACGGTGCGGCCGGCCTGGGCATCGCGTTGCGTGAGCGCATGCAGGCCGCCGGTGTACAGCTGCGCTGGTACAACCCGGTGCGCTGGCGGCGGGGTATCCGCAATTTTCACCGCGATCACCGCAAGCTGCTGCTGGTGGACCAGCGCCTGGCCTACGTTGGCGGTACCGGCTCCACCGATGAGTTCTGGCTGCCAGACGAGCCTCGCAGTGCCTGGCACGAAGTCATGGTGGAGATCGAAGGGCCGCTGGTGGGCGACTGGCAGCAGTTGTTCGAGCGGCTTTGGCTGGCGCGCTTTTCCTGGCGCCCGAGTCATCAGCCGGTAGCGCTGCGTCTGCCGGAGTGTCCGCCCGCCGGGCTTGGCCTGGGCCGTGTGGCCTATGCCGACGCGGCGCAGCATCGCGATATTCTGCTGTCGCTGATGCGCGCGCTGAAGGGCGCCAAGCAGCGCATCTGGCTGGCCACGCCTTACTTCCTGCCGACCTGGAAAATCCGCCGAGCCCTGCGTCGAGCTGCCGCGCGCGGTGTTGAAGTGCGCCTGCTGTTGGCCGGGCGCCACACCGATCACCCGCCGGTGCGTTTTGCCGGGCAGCGCTACTACCCGAAACTGCTCAGGGCTGGCGTGCGCATCTTCGAGTATCAGCCGCGTTTCCTGCACCTGAAGATGGTGCTGGTGGACGATTGGGTCAGCGTCGGCTCGTGCAACTTCGACCACTGGAACCTGCGCTTCAATCTCGACGCCAATGTCGAAGCGCTGGACCCGGATTTTACCCGGGCAGTGGCGGCCAGCTTCATCGAGGACTTCGGCGTCAGCCGCGAGATCACCCTCGACGATTGGCACCAGCGCCCCTGGTGGCGCCGCGCGCAACAGCGCCTGTGGGGCTGGCTGGATCGCTTGGCGGTGAATCTGCTCGATCGCTGGCGCTGAACGCCAGAGCGATCCGCTCGCAGCCATGGGAGACGCTGGAAGGCTCTATCTCGAGGTTCTAGGTCATATCCTGCAATGCATTGCCGCCTTGCGGGTGGAGGTCGGTTGTTATAGTCGAGCGCTTCTTTACGCCTGCGTCTGGTCGTAGCAGGCGTTCAGCATTGAACCCGATACAGGAATGCGCCCGTGAAGAAAACCCTGCTCATCGCGACACTTTCCGCCAGCCTCCTGCCCCTCTCCGCGCTCCAGGCTTCGCCGCAGGCCGGGTATGGCCCTCAGCTGGAAGGTTTCGAGTATCCCCACCCGATCCAGCGCTTCGAATTCAGTTCGCAGCAGCAGGCTCTGTCGATGGGCTACATGGACGTGAAGCCAGCCGGCCAGGCCAATGGTCGTACGGCGGTGCTGCTGCATGGCAAGAATTTCTGCGGCGCGACCTGGGAGGCGACCATCAAGGCGCTGAGCGATGTCGGCTACCGCGTGATCGCGCCGGATCAGATCGGTTTCTGCAGTTCGAGCAAGCCACGTGGCTATCAGTTCAGCTTCGGCCAACTGGCCAGCAATACCGACGCGTTGCTCGAGTCCCTGGGTGTGGAGAAGGCCACGCTGATCGGCCATTCCATGGGCGGCATGCTGGCCGCGCGCTATGCCCTGAGTCATGCCTCGCGTGTCGAGAAGCTGGTGCTGGTCAACCCTATCGGTCTGGAGGACTGGCAGGCGGAGGGCGTGCCCTACGTGACGGTCGACCAGCTTTACCAGGGGGAGTTGAAGACCTCCTACGACGGCATCAAGAACTACCAGCTGAAGTTCTACTACAACGGTGTGTGGAAGCCCGAGTACGACCGCTGGGTCGACATGCTCAACGGCATGTACAGCGGCCCGGGCAAAGAGATCGTCGCCTGGAACCAGGCCCAGACGGCGGAGATGCTGTTCACTCAGCCTGTGGTGCACGAGTTTGCCAACATCAAGGCGCCGACCCTGCTGCTGATCGGAGGCAAGGATCGCACCGCTCCAGGCGCCAATCGTGCGCCGGCAGAAGTCGCGCAGCGCCTTGGCAACTACCAGGAACTGGGCCGCAAGACCGCCGAGGCGATTCCCGAGGCAAAACTCGTGGAGTGGCCGGAGCTGGGCCATTCGCCGCAGGTCGAAGCGCCGGCGCTGTTCCACGAGGTCCTGTTGCGCGAACTGGCGGCCGGCAGCAACTGAGCGACCCGGCAGAGCCCGCTTCCGGGCTCTGCCGATGGCGATCGGATCAGGCGCTCCCGGCTGCCGTCGTTGCCGCCCTGCCTGGTGGCGGAGCTGTCCGGGCTTCGCGGGCCTGTTCGCGGCAGGGCGCCGCTCCTGGCGTTGCGCACTGGCCAGTAGGCTCTGCCAATAAATAGTTCCCCACCTTCCTGATACCCCGTCATTCAGCACGCTGAGTGTCGCGGCCTGCGCCCCAAGCCAGGGCGCCATTCATCCTTTCGGGCGACAGATGAAATCCCTCCTTGGTGCGCTTATCCGGGATGTGGTCGCTGCGTAGGGTTCCCTGCAGTTGCACCCCACTTCAGGAGACCCGCATGACAAGAACAACAGGGCCCGGACTATTCCAGCCGCACACCTTGGCTTTGGCCGTCGCCGTCGGTTTCGTCGCACCGGCGCAGGCCGTCAACTTCAACATCGGTGAGATCGAAGGGCAGTTCGACAGCTCGCTGTCGGTCGGCGCCAGCTGGTCGATGCGCAGTCCGGATCGCGATCTGATCGGCCCCAACAACGGTGGCCAGGGCCAGGCGCAGACCGGCGATGATGGACGCCTGAACTTCAAGAAGGGCGAGACCTTCTCGAAGATCTTCAAGGGCATTCACGACCTCGAACTGAAGTACCGCGATACCGGCGTGTTCGTGCGCGGCAAGTACTGGTACGACTTCGAACTCAAGGACGAAAGTCGCCTGTTCAAGGACATCGACGACAGCAATCGCAAGGAAGGCGCGCAGTCTTCGGGGGCGGAAATCCTCGATGCCTTCCTCTACCACAACTACGCCATTGGCGATCTGCCGGGCACGGTGCGGGTCGGCAAGCAGGTGGTGAGCTGGGGGGAGAGCACCTTCATCGGCAACAGCATCAATGCCATCAACCCTATCGACGTGGCCGCCTTCCGCCGCCCAGGCGCAGAGATCAAGGAAGGCCTGATCCCGGTGAACATGCTCTACCTGTCGCAGAGCCTGACCGATCAGTTGAGCATGGAAGCCTTCTACCAACTGGAGTGGGACCAGACCATCATCGACAACTGCGGGACCTTCTTCTCCACCGCCGATGTGGCCGCCGATGGCTGTGACAATGGCTATCACATCGGCTCGCCAGCCATCGCGCCGCTGCAGCCGGTGGCGGCAGCGTTCGGTCAGGGCTTTCGGGTCGACAGCGAAGGGGTGATCCTGCCGCGCGCCGGTGATCGCGATGCGCGCGACAGCGGCCAGTGGGGCCTGGCCCTGCGCTGGCTGGGCGACGAGACCGAGTACGGCGCGTACTTCATGAACTATCACAGCCGCACGCCCATCGTCAGCACGCAGAACGCCGGCCTGGCGACCCTGGCCGCCCTGCCGGGGATCATTGGCACCGCCGAAGGCATCGCGCCGGGCAGCGGAGCCGGTCTGGCGCAGAGCGTGATGCTCGGCAACGGTCGCTACTACCTCGAGTACCCGGAGGACATCCGTCTCTACGGCATGAGCTTCTCCACCACACTGCCCACCGGCACCGCCTGGGCGGGTGAGGTCAGCTACCGACCGAACCTGCCGCTGCAGATCAACACCACCGACATGACCCTGAGCCTGCTCAACCCCATCGCCCCTGGCACTGCACCGGTGGCGGCCGGGCCTGGCCAGGACAACGTCGGCTATCGGCGCAAGGAAGTCACCCAGGTGCAGACCACCTTCACCCATTTCTTCGATCAGGTAATGGGCGCCGGGCGCTTCACCCTGGTGGGCGAGATCGGCATGGCCCACGTCGGTGGGCTGGAGAGCCGTGAAGACCTGCGCTACGGCCGCGATTCGCTGTTCGGGGCCTACGGCTTCCGTGGCGACACCCACGGCTTCGTCACCAGCACCTCATGGGGCTACCGCGTGCGCGGCATCTGGGAGTACAGCAACGTGTTCGCCGGGGTGAACCTCAAGCCGAACATCTCCTGGTCGCATGACGTCGACGGCTACGGCCCCAACGGCCTGTTCAACGAGGATTCCAAGGCCGTGAGCTTTGGTGTCGACGCCGACTACCGCAATACCTACACCGCCAGCCTGTCGTACACCGACTTCTTCGGCGGTGATTACAACGTCGCGGTCGACCGCGACTTCCTGGCGCTCAGCTTCGGCGTGAGCTTCTAGGCCAACAGGATCAGTTGAGGAATGCAGATGAATACAACCCTGAAGATGCTCGGCGCACTGTCCCTGAGCCTGCTGGCCAGCGGTGTGCTGGCCGCAGTCAGCGAGCAGGAAGCGGCCAAGCTCGGTACCAGCCTGACCCCGTTGGGTGGTGAGATGGCCGGCAATGCGGCCGGCACCATCCCCGCCTGGACGGGCGGCATGGCCAGCGATGCCGGGCAGGTCGATGCACGCGGTTTTCTCAGTGACCCCTTCGCTGGCGAACAGCCATTGTTCACCATCACCGCGCAGAACCTGGAGCAGTACCGCGACCAGTTGTCAGCCGGGCAACTGGCGATGTTCGCGCGCTACCCGGACAGCTATCGCATGTCGGTGTACCCGACGCACCGCAGCACGGCGGTGCCGGACGCGATCAGCGCCGCAGCCAAAACCAGCGCGCTGAAGACCGGCCTGCGTGATGGCGGCAACGGTCTGACCGGCTTCACCGATAGCCGCTATTACGCCTTCCCGATTCCGCAGAACGGCCTGGAGGTGGTGTGGAATCACATCACCCGTTATCGCGGCGGTAACCTCAGGCGCAGCATCGTGCAGGCCTCGCCGCAGACCAGCGGCGCCTACACCCTGGTGCACTTCGAGGATGAAGTGGCCTTCCCGGAGAACATCCCCGATGTCGATCCGGACAAGGCGGAAAATGCTCTGTTGTTCTTCAAGCAACGGGTCACCGCACCCTCGCGCCTGGCCGGCAACGTGCTGCTGGTGCACGACTCGCTCGATCAGGTCGCCGAGCCGCGCATGGCCTGGCTGTACAACGCCGGCCAGCGTCGCGTACGCCGTGCGCCGCAGGTGGCGTACGACGGTCCGGGTACTGCCGCAGATGGCCTGCGTACCTCGGACAACTTCGACATGTTCAACGGCGCGCCGGATCGTTACGACTGGAAACTGGTAGGCAAGCGCGAGCTGTTCATCCCCTACAACAACTACCGCGTGGCCACGCCTGAGGTGAAGTACGCCGACATCCTCAAGGCCGGCCACGTCAATCAGGACCTGATCCGCTACGAGCTGCACCGGGTGTGGGAAGTGGAGGCGACGCTCAAGGCGGGCGAGCGCAACATCTACGCCAAGCGTCGCTTCTACGTGGACGAAGACTCCTGGCAGATCGCCCTGTCCGAGCACTACGACGGCCGCGGCCAGCTCTGGCGTGTCGGCGAGGCGATGTTGATGCAGCAATATGCGCAGAAGGTGCCGGTCTACGCGTTCGAGGCGCTGTACGACATCATCGCCGGGCGATACATCGCCATCGGCATGGCCAACGAGGAGAAAACCTCGGTGCAGTACGGCACCCAGGCCTCGGCCAAGGACTTCACCCCGGCCGCGCTGCGTAACGCCGGCGTGCGCTGACCTGGTAGCAGCCCGAAGCAAGCCGGTGTCGCCCTGTGCGCCGCCGGCTTTTTTCTGCGTGCCTCTCTCACGTGAATCTCGCGCCATAAGCGCCAAGGGGTGGTCGCACGCGTTGAGCGGGGTACCATCGCCGGGTGGTTCAACAATGACAAGCAGAGAGAACCGCTGCCATGCCTACCCTTGCCATCGCCCGTCCGAGTGCGCTGCAGGTGCAACCTGCCGATCTACCGCGTTTGCCGCCCTGTGTGGTTTCCCGCCCAGCCCTGCTGCAGCGTCTGCTGGCCAGCGAGTCGCGCCTGCGTTTGCTGTGCGCGCCTGCCGGTTCTGGCAAGAGCGTGCTGCTCGGTCAATGCGCGCGCCACACACTGGCCGGCGTCGAGCGCGTATGGCTCGACCTCGGAGGGCGCAGCCTGACGCCGCCGCAGCTGTGCAAGCGACTGGCCGCAGCCATGCAATTGCCGTTCGACGATGCCGGCGAAGCGGGGCTGATCGATCGGATGCACGAGCATGCGGGGCGTCTGTGGATCTTTATCGACGACTACCCGCGACAGGCCGACGATGAGCTCGATGCCTGCCTCGACCGGTTGTTCGCTGCGGCGCCGCAGCAGGTCACCTGGTGGGTCGCCAGTCGCCGCATACCGGCCTGGAACCTGCCGCGTCTGTTGCTGCAGGGCGATCTGCTGGAGCTGCAGGGCGAGGAGCTGGCGCTGGATGACGCGGCGCTGAGCGAGTTGCTGGCGGCGTTGCAAGTGACTCTGGCTGATGACGTCCGGCAGGCCCTGCTCGAACGCAGCGAAGGCTGGTTGGCGGCGATCCGTCTGCTGTTGCTCGATGCCGACGAAGATGCGCTGCGCCAGCGTTTGCAGGAGGGCTGCCCGGTGCTGCGCGACTACGTGCAGCGTGAGGTGCTGGCCGATCTGGACGAGGAGCTGCGCAGCGATCTGCATGCCCTGGCTCTGCTGCCGCGTTTTTCCCTGCCGCTCTGCGAGCATCTGCTGGAGGGTCGTGGCAGTGAATTGCTGGGCGAACTGCAACGGCGCCAGCTGTTCGTGCGCAGTCTCGACAGCAGCGGTACCTGGTTCCGTCTGTGGCGACCGCTGGCCGAGATCCTGCGTCTGCTGCCGGGCGCGCCGGTGCCGGCCTCCATCCATGTGCGTGCCTGTCAGTGGTTCGCTCAGCACGGCGATATTCGCGAGGCCGTCGAGCATGCCCTGCTGGCGGGGCAGGTCGAGGTCGCGGTCAACTACCTGCAGCGTTTCAGCCAGGAGCAACTGCTGCAGGGGCACTCGGTCGCTCAGTTCCTGCAATGGCGCGAAGAGCTGCCGGCCTGGCTGTTCGCCAGTTCACCGCGGTTGATCGTGCTGCAGGCCTGGGCCCTGATCATCTGCGCTCGTTTCGATGAAGCGGCCGACTGCATCCAGGGGCTGGCGCATTTCATGCCGCAACCGGATGAGCGCCGCCAGCGCAAACTGGTCGCCCATTGGCAGGCATTGACGGGTGTGTTGGCGCGTCAGTGCGGGCGCCGCGATGCCCGGGTGCACTGCGAGCAGGCCCTGCAGATGCTGGACGAGGGCAGCTGGTCGCAGCGCGTGCTCTGTTACCAGGCGCTGGCCCAGCAGCATATGGCCGAACATGCGTTGGACCAGGCCAAGCAATCCCTGGATCAGGGCCTGCGCCTGGCACGACTGCACGGTAGCCTGATCTTCGAGGCGCTGCTCAATACCGATCACTGCCTGCTGCTGCAGATGCGTGGCGAGGCCGGGCGCGCCGCTGAGCTCGCCGAGCAGTCCCTGGCGCTGCTGCGCGAACGCTTCAACCATAGCCCGGTGGTCGCTCGCCTGCTGCTGGTGCGGGCCAGCCTGCTGGCCCGCCAGGGCCTCGACGAGGCGGCGCAGCAGGCGTATCGGCTGGGGCTGCAGGAGGCCGAGCACTGCGAGGATGCCTACACCATTTCCGGCTACCTCGGCATGCTGGAGCTGGCGGAAAGCCGTGGCGATCTCGACGAGGCCCATCAGTGGTTGCAGCGGGCCGAGCGGGTGATGCAGTGGTCGCATGTGCCGGAAGTGCGTTACCGCTGCGTGCTGCAGTTGCAGGCCGGGCGGCTGCTGCTGCGTCAGGGGCAGACCGGGCGCGCACGCGAGCTGTTCGCCCAGACCCTGCAGCAGTTGCAGCAGCGTCAGCAACTGGCGCCCTCGGAGTTCTACGATCTGTTGCCACGCTTGCGTCGTTACCTGGCGCTGAGCGACCTGCTGCTCGGTCACCACGCTGCCGCTGAGCATGCACTGCGCCTGCTGCTGGATGAATGCCAGCTCGCCGGGCATCGCAGCCTGGCCTGCGAATGTCGGGTCAGCCTGGCCGAAGCGCTGCTCATGCAGGGGCAGCAGGAGCAGGCCGATGGCCTGTTGCAGCAGGCGCTTGGCGAAGCGCGACAGCTGCGTCTGCTGCGGCCGTTGCAGGAACTGCAACAGCGTCAGGCGCAGTGGCTGGAGCGCCTGTTGCCGAGTGAGGCTGGGCAGAGCCTGCATCAGCGCCTGTTCGAACCTGCGCCGCGCCTGGATGAGCCGGCCAGTGCCGGTACTGCGCTGCTCAGCTCACGGGAGTTGGCAGTGCTGCAACTGATCGCGCAGGGCTGCTCCAATCAGGAAATCGCCGATCGCCTGTTCATCTCGCTGCACACGGTCAAGACCCATGCGCGGCGGATCAACGTCAAGCTTGGCGTACAGCGACGCACCCAGGCGGTGGCCATGGCCAAGGCGCAGGGGCTGATGGGGGATTGAGTTCGGCCTGCTGCGCGTCGGCGCTGCTGCGTTAGAGGCAGGCTCACAATGCTCATGTACAAAAGTACAGTCGCCCGCGACTCCGACCGTTGCTCGCCTGCCTCTGCCTTGCATCGCTCTAGCTCGCGAGGCCTCACAGTGAGGTGATCGCGAGCGGGGATTCAACCGAGCAAATAGTCAGCTCGTAGGGTGGGCTTTAGCCCACCTGGGTTGGTCAGCGTGGGCCGAAGCGGATCACCCGCCCAGCTCACCCTGCAAGGCCTAGCTGCCTGGTCAGCCGAGGAAGTAGAACGCGCCGCAGATCACCACGCCCGAGTACAGCAGCATGATCAGGCAGTAGCCCATGATGTCGCGTGCGCCGAGGCCGACGATGCCGAGCAGCGGCAGTGCCCAGAACGGCTGGATCATGTTGGTCCAGGCGTCGCCCCAGGCAATCGCCATGGCGGTAACGGTCGGCGATACGCCCAGTGCCTGAGCAGCCGGCAGCATGATCGGGCCTTGCACGGCCCACTGGCCACCGCCAGACGGTACGAAGACGTTGACCACACCAGCGCTGAGGAAGGCCAGCAGCGGGAAGGTGTCAGCCGAGGACCAGGAGATGAACGCTTCGGTGATCTGCCGGCCAAGGGAGATGCCGTCGGCGTTGGCGCCCATCATCATGCCCATGATCCCGGCGTAGAAGGGGAACAGCAGGACGATGCCGCCAATGCCGCGCACGCTCTCGTCCACCGCGCGCATGTAGCGCTCTGGGGTGCCGTGCATCAGCAAGCCGCTGAACAGGAAGATGGCGATGACCACGTCCAGGCCAAGCACGAAGCCCTTGGTGGCGAAGTGGTTGAACAGGTAGATACCTGCCATGGCCACCAGTGCCAGGCCGAGGATGCGGCTGTCGTCTAGGCGCTGTGCCGGGGTCTCACGAGCCGGCAGCTCTGCACGCGATTCCACCAGCTTGGCGGCATCGGCGACCTTGGCGCCCTGACGCGGGTGCATGGCGCGGTTGAGCAGCGGCAAGCCGATGAACAGCAGAGCCACGATGGTCAGGTTCAACGGGCTGAACAGGGTCTCGGTGATGCTCACCGGATCGGTCAGCACGCCTGCGGTGATACGTGCCAGGTCCGGGCCACCGGTGGCCATGGACAGCGGAATCGAGCCGGCCAGGCCGCCGTGCCAGACCAGGAAGCCCGAATAGGCCGAGGCCACCAGCAGCGGGTAGTCAACGCCATCGACCTTGCGCGCCAGGGCGCGGGCAAACACCGCGCCGATCACCAGGCCGAAGCCCCAGTTGACCCAGCAACCGACCAGCGCCACCAGGGTGACCATGATGATCGCCTGACCGGGTGTGCGTGCCAGACCGGCGAGGCGGTCGAGTTGGCGGTTGATGATCGGTGCGCTGGCCAGGGCGTGGCCGGTGACGAAGATCAGCGACATCTGCATGGCGAAGCCGAGCAGCGTCCAGAATCCGCCGCTCCAGTGCTGCACCATGGCCGGCAACGACTGCCCGGTAGAGAGGATGCCGGCGAGCAGCACGCCCAGCGTGAGCAAGGCGGAGAAAACGAACGGTGAGGGCAGGTACTTCTGTACCAGGCTCACGCTCATGCGGGTGAGGGTGTTGAACATGGATGACGCCTCTTTCTTATGGTTGTGTAAGAACCTGTTCAAAGCCTGCTGCGCGTCGGGCCTGCAGCGTTAAAAACAGGCTCGTGCGCGAGTCCGATCAGAATGCTCATTTACAACTCGTAAAGTCGCACGCGACTCCGACCGTTCTTCGCCTGTTTTTGCCTTGCATGCCTCTAGCTCGCGAGGCTTTGAACATGTTCTGGGGCTTTACCAGGCATTCAGGGTTGGCTATGCCTGCGGTTTGCAGTGGATATGACAAAGCTCGGCCGAGGCCGAGCTGTTTGCGTAGCCCGGATGCAATCCGGGAGGTCCATGCTGGGTTTCCCCGGTTTGCATCCGGGCTACGGTGCTCTGGTTTCTCACGCGGGCCTGTAGGGTGGATGTCGCTTTTTACATCCACCACAGCGGTGGATCGGTGAAGCGCGATCCACCCTACGGCTCAGCGCTCGATGGCCAGCGCCACACCCTGACCACCACCAATGCACAGCGTGGCCAGGCCTTTCTTGGCATCACGGCGGATCATCTCGTGCAGCAGGCTCACCAGCACGCGGCAGCCCGAGGCGCCGATGGGGTGGCCGAGGGCGATGGCGCCGCCGTTGACGTTGACTTTGTCGGCATCCCAGCCCAGCTCCTGGCCGACCGATAGCGCCTGGGCTGCGAAGGCTTCGTTGGCCTCGATCAGGTCCAGATCGGCCAGGCTCCAGCCGGCCTTGTCCAGGCAACGGCGGGTGGCGGATACCGGGGCAATACCCATGATCGCCGGGTCGACACCGGCATTGGCATAGCCGGCAATCTTCGCCAGCACGGGCAGGCCCAACGCCTGCGCCTTGGCCGCGCTCATCAGCAGCACGGCGGCGGCGCCGTCGTTGAGGCTGGAGGCGTTGCCGGCGGTAACGCTGCCGTCTTTCTTGAATGCGGGCTTGAGCTTGGCCAGGGATTCGGCG
>CAMPIF010000050.1 GCA_946886245.1 Ectopseudomonas composti
CCAATGAGGCTGCCGCATGGCGCCCCCTGGCGGCCAGCAACGAAAAAGGGACGCCGAGGCATCCCTTTCGTTTGCTGTGATGACCTGTCTCAGTTCAGATTCAGCGCCGGAATCAGGCTGGCGTTGATCTCCTGGCCGGGCACCGGTACGGGGGCGGCGAGGCCCAGGTTGTTCTTCTCGAACACGCGATCAGCGCGGTAGCTGGAGCGTACCAGCGGGCCGGCGGCGACTTCCATGAAGCCTTTCTCCAGGCCGATGTCACGCAGGCGATTGAACTCTTCAGGGCTGACCCAGCGTTGCACCTTGAGGTGGTTGCGCGTGGGTTGCAGGTACTGACCGAGGGTGAGGATATCCACACCGATGGCGCGCAGGTCATCCATGGTTTCCAGGATTTCCTCGTCGGTTTCACCCAGGCCGAGCATCAGGCTGGTCTTGGTCAGCACATCGGGACGGTGCTTCTTGGCGTGTTCGAGCACCTTGAGGGTCTTCTCGTAGCCGGCGCGCGGGTCGCGTACCACGTAGGTGAGGCGTTTGACCGTCTCGACGTTCTGCGCGAAGACTTCGAGACCGGAGTCGACGACGCGCTCGATGGCCTGGTGATCGCCATCGAAATCCGGGGTCAGGGCTTCGACCACCACCTGCGGGGTGTTCTCCTTGATCGCACGCACGCAGGCGGCATAGTGGCCGGCGCCGCCGTCTTCCAGGTCGTCACGGTCCACCGAGGTCAGCACGATGTAACGCAGGGCCATCAGCTCCACCGACTTGGCGGTGTTCTGCGGCTCTTCCAGATCCAGCCAGCCATTGGGGTTGCCGGTGTCCACGGCGCAGAAGCGGCAGGCGCGGGTGCACACCGAGCCCATCAGCATGATGGTGGCCGTGCCGTTGGACCAGCACTCGCCCATGTTCGGGCAGTGCGATTCCTGGCAGACGGTGCTCAGGCGATGTTCGCCGACGTTGCGCTTGACCGCCTCGAAACGGCTACCGCCAGGCGCCTTGACCCGCAGCCACTTGGGCTTGGGTTCGAAAACCTGGGGTTCGGCCGAGGCGCGGCGCTTCTGACCATCCTTGATCGCGGTGATGCCTTGGGCGGTGCGAAATTTTTCGCCGCTGGCGACGGATTTGGGCGAGGAGGTGTCGGACATCGGAAATCTGGGCTCCGGTAGAGGCTCCGTGGGCAGGTGGCTTTTGGCCGCCGGCCAGTCTACCACAGAAGGTGTATGCAGACGCTCGGGCCGCCTGTCGACAAAACACCGCAAGGGCGTTTCCCGGTGCAAGGCGCTCGCCAGTGATGGCAAGCGCCCGGGGCCAGCGCCTGGATTCAGCGTGTGCGCAGCTGTTGCAGCAATTGGGTGTTGGGGTAGCCATCGGCTGGCCAGTTCAACTGCAGTTGCAGGGCGCGAATGGCCTTGCGCGTATTGGCGCCGATGATGCCGTCGGCCGGGCCGGGGTCGAAGCCGGCCTGGGCCAGCAGTTCTTGCAGCTCGACACGTTCACTGCGCCCCAGTTGGCGCTCACCTCGCGGCCATTGCCCCTTTATTTCACTGGCGCGCAGCAGGTTGTCGGCGAGCAGGCCGATGGCCAGCGCGTAGGACGTGGAGTTGTTGTACTTGAGGATGCTGCGGAAATTGTCCAGCAGCAGGAAGGCCGGCCCTTGATGTCCGGCGGGCAGCTGCAGGCTGGCGCGGGCATTGGCGGGGGTGCCGGTCGGTGCCAGCGGACGAATGCCGAGCTCTGCCCATTCGGCCAGCGTGCGGCGCTGATCCGGGTCGGCCAGGGCGTAGTCGAAGCCGTTCGGCAGACTCACTTCGAATCCCCATGGCTGGCCACGCTGCCAGCCGGATGCCTGCAGATAGTGGGCGGCCGAGGCCAGGGCGTCGGTCGAGGAATTCCACAGGTCGCGCTTGCCGTCGCCGTCGAAATCGACCGCATGCTGGTTGTAAGTGGTGGGCATGAACTGGGTCTGGCCCATGGCGCCGGCCCAGGAGCCGATCATGCGTTCGCTGGGTACATCACCGTTCTGCAGGATTTGCAGGGCGGCCAGCAACTGAGCACGCCAGAAGCCCTGGCGGCGACCGTCATAGGCCAGTGTGGCGAGGGAGCGGATTACGCTGTGGCTACCGATGTTGTTGCCGAAGTTGCTCTCAAGTCCCCAGATGGCCACCAGGATCTGCGCTTCGACGCCATATTGCTGCTCGATGCGTTGCAGCACGCTGTCGTGCTGGGCCAGCAATACCCGGCCGCGCCCGATGCGGCTGGAGGAGACGGCACCGTCGAGGTATTCCCACACCGGGCGGGTGAACTCGGGCTGGCTGCTGTCGGCCTTGAGCACCGCAGGGTCAGGGGTGACGTCGGCGAACACGCGATCGAACAGCGCCGCGTCGATGCCGGCCGCAATCGCTTCGCCACGCATTGCCTGCCGCCAGTCGGCGAAACTGGGCAAGGAGGTTTCGGCTGTAGTCTGGAGCGCTGCAGGGGCTGTGGCGGTAGGCAGGTTTTCCGCCGGGGCCTGGGCGCAGGCCGCCAGCAGCAGAAGAGGAAGCAGAGCCAGGACGCGACGAGGAAGCTGGTGTGGCATGTCTATCTCAGGACGTTTAAGCAGGCGGTTACCTTAGCATGCTCGGGCAACAGTCAGGGCCATCAGTGAATCAACATACCCCATAAAGCAAGAAGCCTCCCAAGTGTGGGAGGCTTCGCGGCGGTAGCTGCCTTTGCCTTTCTGCGGTCGTTCCTGGCGGGAGCGAAACAGTGGCTGGGCGACGATGGATTTGGCCTTGTTCGGCCGTTTGCCGGTTTTCTTGCTCATGGCATTTCCTCATGCGGACTGGCCTGCGCCAATGCAGGCGGCGAAGACTATGCGCCGCTGTACAGAAAATGTCCAGATGGGGCGTAGGGCGGGTTGCACCCGCCCTACGGAGACAGACGCAGCCGTTGCCCGGAGAGTTGCAGGGTCAGCATGGCCAGCTCGCTCCACGGATCGCCAGCCGCCTGGCCTTTGATCTGCGCATCGATCAGTTGCGCCTGCTGCAGCAATTGGCCCCAGCGCTTGCTGCTGTGACGCTGCAAGGCCTTGGAAACCAGCGGCCTGCGTTTGTCCCAGACGGGCGGACGGGCACTGGAGAAGGCCTTGTCCAGCGGTATGCCCTGGCTCTGCTGATGGGCGATGCCGGCCAGCAGGCGAATCTCGCGGGCCAGTGCCCAGAGGATCACCGGGGTTTCCACGCCCTCGCCGCGCAGGCCTTCGAGCATGCGCAGGGCATGTGCGGCGTCGCCAGCGAGGGCACAGTCGATCAGGCCGAAGACGTCGAAGCGGGCGCTGTCGGCCACCGCCGCCTGTACGGTCTCGGCATCGACCTGATTGCCATCGGCGAGCAGCTTGAGCTTTTCCACTTCCTGGGCGGCGGCCAGCAGGTTGCCTTCCACTCGTGCGGCGATCATTTCCACCGCATCGGCGCTGGCGCTCAGGCCGGCCTGAGCCAGGCGCTGACGAATCCACTGCGGCAACTGGCTGGCGTCTACCGGCCAGATCTGGATGAACTGGCTCACCTGGCCGTCGATCAGCGCCTTGGCCCATTTGGATTTCTGCGTACTGCCGTCGAGCTTGGGCAGGCTCAGCAGCAGGACGGTGTCCTCGGGCGGGCGGGCCAGGTATTCGAGCAGGGCGGCTGTGCCCTTGTCGCCCGGCTTGCCGGAAGGCAGGCGCAGTTCCAGCAGGCGCTTTTCGGCGAACAGCGACAGGCTGGCACCTGCTTGCAGCAGATTGCCCCAGTCGAAGTTGGCTTCGGCATTGAACACCTGGCGTTCGCCGAACCCCTGCTGGCGGCAGGCATTGCGAATGGCGTCAGCGGTTTCCTGGCACAACAGCGGCTCGTCGCCGCTGATCGCATAGACAGGTGCGAGTGCGCCTTGCAGGTGTTTGCCGAGTTGCGCGGGGGCGAGCTTCATCGAGGTGAGGTCATCAGACGGGCTTGGCGTCGGGCCGCAGTTGCGGCCCTTGGGCCTTTAGCGGGACGGCAGTTCGATCGGCGACTGCTGCGGCGCGACCTGGCTCTCGCGAGCCCGGCGCTGTGCTTCCAGTGCTTCGGCTTCGGCCTTGGCGCGGGCTTCGGCGGTCTGTTGCAGTTGGTCCAGTCGCTCCGGCGTGATCTGCTGCAGGCTGAACATCAGTTGCTGGATCATTTCACGGCGCAGCTCGCTGCGCAGCTGAGCCGCTTCCTGGTCGGAGCCGGCCAGGTTGTTGTCGTCCTGCTGGTAGTAGTTCTGTACTTCCACCCTGTTGCCGGTCAGCAGCAGGTTCTTCGCACCGCGGATCTCGTATTCCAGGCCCATGGTCAGCTCGTACTCGGCGGTACGTGCGCCGCTGCTGTAGCTGGCGCCGCGACGATTCTCGGTCTCGCGGGCGATCACCAGCTTGTAGGGCGCGCCGGAGTAGACGCGAACATCGTTGTCTTCCAGTACTTCACGCACTTGCTGCACGGTGTTGCCATAGGCATCGCGCGCGCTGACGTCGAGTTCCTTGAGGGCGAACTGCACGTCGCCGGTGCCACGCAGCTGGAAACCGCATGCGCTGAGCAGGCCGGCCAGGCCGATGACCAGCAGATTCCGTTTCATCATTCTCATATCCCCTTGGCGGATCACGGCGCCACACATGTGTGGCGCCGAGCTTAATCAGTTGGCGACTATGTTGACCAGCTTGCCCGGTACCACGATGACCTTGCGAATGCTCAGGCCTTCGGTGAAGCGCAGCACGTTCTCGTTGGCGCGGGCGGCAGCTTCGACGTCCTCGCGGCTGGCGCTGGCCGCCACGATGATCTCGCCGCGCAGCTTGCCGTTGACCTGTACCACCAGGGTCAAGCTGTCCTGCACCAGAGCGGATTCGTCGACCTGCGGCCACTGCGCATCGATCACGGCATCGGCGTGACCCAGGTGCTGCCACAGTTCGTGGCTGATATGCGGGGTGATCGGCGCCAGCAGCAGGGTGACGATCTCCAGGCCTTCGTGCACCAGGGCGCGATCCTGTTCGGTCGCGGTGGCTGCTTTTTCCAACACGTTCATCAGCGTCATCACCTGGGCGATGGCGGTGTTGAACTTGTGGTGCTGGCCGATATCGTTGCTGGCCTGCTTGATCGCCAGGTGAATGGCGCGGCGCACGGCCTTCTGCTCGTCGCTCAGGCTGGCGACATCCAGCTTGCCCGGCAGACCGGCGCTGACGTGGCCCTGAGCCAGGCGCCAGACGCGACGCAGGAAGCGGTTGGCACCTTCGACGCCGGCATCCGACCATTCGCAGCTCATGTCGGGCGGCGAGGCGAACATCATGAACAGGCGGCAGGTGTCAGCGCCGTACTGGTCGATCATGTCCTGCGGGTCGACACCGTTGTTCTTCGACTTGGACATCTTCTCGGTGCCGCCGATTTCCACCGGCAGACCGTCGCTTTTCAGCTTGGCGCCGATGACCTTGGCCTTGGCGTCGCGTTCGACCTCGACATCGGCCGGGTTGAACCAGTCCTTGCCGCCGTTTGCCAGAGTGCGGTAGTAGGTCTCGGCAACCACCATGCCCTGGGTCAGCAGGTTCTTGAACGGCTCGTTGGAGCTGACCAGACCTTCGTCGCGCATCAGCTTGTGGAAGAAGCGCGCGTACAAGAGGTGCAGGATGGCGTGCTCGATACCGCCGATGTACTGGTCCACCGGCAGCCAGTGGTTGGCCGCCTGCGGGTCGACCATGCCGCCTTCGTAGTTCGGGCTGGCGTAGCGGGCGAAGTACCAGGACGACTCCACGAAGGTGTCCATGGTGTCGGTTTCGCGCTTGGCCGGGGCGCCGCACTTCGGGCAACTGCATTCGTAGAACTCGGGCATCTTGGCCAGCGGCGAGCCGGCGCCGTCCGGCACCACGTCTTCGGGCAGCACGACCGGCAACTGGTCTTCCGGCACCGGTACGTCGCCGCAGGCGTCGCAGTGGATGATCGGGATCGGGCAGCCCCAGTAGCGCTGGCGGCTGATGCCCCAGTCGCGCAGACGGAACTGGGTCTTGCGGGCGCCGTGCTCGCGGGCTTCCAGGTCGCCGACGATGGCATCGAAGGCGGCGCCGAAGTCCAGGTTGTCGTACTTGCCGGAGTGGATGGTGGTCAGGCCGGCCTTGTCGCCATACCAGTCCTGCCAGGTGCTGGCGTCGTAGTCCTTGCCCTCGCCGGTGTAGACCTGCTGGATCGGCAGGTCGTACTTGCCCGCGAATTCGAAATCGCGCTCGTCATGTGCCGGCACGGCCATCACCGCGCCTTCGCCGTAGCCCCACAGCACGTAGTTGGCGACGAACACTGGCAGCTTGTCGCCGGTCAGCGGGTGGATGACGAACTGGCCGGTGGCCAGGCCCTTCTTCTCCATGGTGGCCATGTCGGCCTCGGCCACGGAGCCGGCCTTGCATTCGGCGATGAAGGCGGCGATGGCCGGGTTGCCTTCGGCGGCGCGCTGGGCCAGCGGATGCTCGGCGGCCACGGCGACGTAGGTCGCGCCCATCAAGGTGTCGGGGCGGGTGGAATAGACCTTCAGTTGGCCCTCGATACCCACGCTGGCGGCGTCGTAGTCGAAGACGATGTCGGCACCGAAGCTCTTGCCGATCCAGTTGCGCTGCATGGTCTTGACCTGCTCGGGCCAGCCATCGAGCTCATCCAGGCTGCTCAGCAGCTCTTCGGCATACGCAGTGATCTTGAAGTAGTACATCGGGATTTCGCGCTTCTCGATCAGCGCGCCCGAACGCCAGCCACGGCCGTCGATGACCTGCTCGTTGGCCAGTACGGTCTGGTCCACCGGGTCCCAGTTGACGGTACCGTTCTTGCGGTAGATCACGCCCTTCTCGAACAGGCGGGTGAACAGCCACTGCTCCCAGCGGTAGTAATCCGGCTTGCAGGTGGTGACCTCACGCGTCCAGTCGATGGCCAGTCCCAGCGATTTGAGCTGGGACTTCATGTAGGCGATGTTCTCGTAAGTCCATTTGGCCGGCGCCACCTGGTTCTTCATCGCGGCGTTTTCTGCCGGCATGCCGAAGGCGTCCCAGCCCATCGGCTGCAGCACGTTCTTGCCCTGCATGCGCTGGTAGCGCGCGATCACGTCACCGATGGTGTAGTTGCGCACGTGCCCCATGTGTAGCTTGCCGCTGGGGTAGGGGAACATCGACAGGCAGTAGAAGGTGTCCTTGCCAGGCTGTTCGCTGACGACGAAGGATTTCTGCGCGTCCCAATGGGACTGCGCGGCGGCTTCTATTTCACGGGGCGAGTACTGTTCGTGCATGGCTCTGGCGCTGAAGGAATGGGGCTTGCGGAAAACGTCGTAGCATACATGAGCGCCGTCTATCGAGGGAAACCCAGATTGTGCCGCGTCCGCCGTTTGTCGCGGCGCCGGGCTGCGCGCAGGGCCTTCGCTAAGCTTTATTCAAGGCCCGCGGTTGTCGGGGCTCGCGAGGTGTTAGATGGCGGATGCACGGCAGGCGGAACGGGGAGGTGGCCTTTACGAGCGGCTGCTGCAGAGGCTTGCCCTGGCGCTGGAGGAAGCCGATACCGCCAGCCGTTTGCATGCAGAGCCGCTACGCGAGCTGGAACTCGATGGGTTGAGCCCGGCGGAGCTGGACCTGATCCGTGCTTATCTCAACCGTGATCTGCACTGGTTGCGCGGCTGGCATGCGGCGGCCGAGGAGCTGGCGCTGATCCAGCGCCAGCCAATGCGCATGGGCAAGGGCGTTTCTGCCCGCCCGGTGGCCAAGACCAAACCCCTGCTCAAGCGGCGCCAGGCCCTGTGTTGTGCCCTCTGCGGTACGCCGGTGACCTGGCAGCGAGGCCAGAATGCCCAGGCCTGCCAGGCCTGCGGCTCGAAGTTGTTTCGCAGCGGTAATCCCCACTAGCTGCCTCGCCTCGGGCGTCCTGCATCCATGCAGTCGTCGCCTGCGGTTCGAGCAGCCTGCTAGGCTTGGGCGCCCAGGAGGTGCCTGATGCCGATTCGCTACATCCTCAAACAACTGCTGATGCCGCCAGGCGTCCTGCTACTGCTGATGCTGTTGGGTTGGTGGCTGCGCCGTCGCTTTCCGCGGATGGCGCTGGCTTGTTTCGCGACGGGTTTTTGCGGGCTCTGGCTGATGAGCCTGCCAGCGGTGATGCAGTCGGGGGCTCGATTGCTCGAGCGTGAGCCGGTGCTGGAGGAGGCGCAATGGGCGACGCTGGCGCAGCGTGCCGACGCCATCGTGATTCTCGGTGCCGGGCGTGAGCAGAACGATCCGGGCTGGGGTCGCACCGATCAGCCCGGTCTGATGGCGTTGGAGCGACTGCGCTATGCCGCTCGTCTGGCGCGCGCGTCCGGCCTGCCATTGGCGGCAACTGGTGGCCTGCATTACGGCCAGCCGCCCAGTGAAGCGGCGTTGATGGCCGATGCCATGCACCGGGACTATGGGCTGCAGATCCGCTGGCTGGAGGAGCAGAGCCGCACCACCTGGGAAAATGCTCGACTGAGTGCCGAGCTGTTGCAGCCTCAAGGCGTTCGTCGTGTGGTGCTGGTGACACAGGCCTGGCACATGCCGCGTGCGCGCTGGAGTTTCGAGCAGGCTGGCTTCGACGTGATCACCGCGCCGATGGGCTATCTCGGTGCCGGCTACGAGCGCCCGCTGGGCGGCTGGTTGCCGGAGTCGAGAGTCATCTGGCAGAGCAGTCAATTGCTCAACGAAGCCATCGGTTTGTTCGCGTACCCATTGACCTACGGGCAGCGTTGAACGGCAAGAACGGCTTGCCGTGGCCTGGGTGAGGTGCGCCATGCGCAGCACATGAGCGGCGCCGGTCGTGTTCCCGGTGCGCGCGGCGCACCCTACGTGTAGCCCGGATGAAATCCGGGGAATCGTGGCGCCTGATTCCCGGATTGCATCCGGGCTACACCATCTTAAAGCGTCTTGGCCATGCGGTTGGCCAGCAGCGCCCAGCCCAGCAACAGGGCGCAGAGAATCGCCAGCGGCCAGATGCGCCATTGCAGATAGGGCGTGAGCCCCTGCATGGGCAGCACTTCGCCGTAGAGCACGCCTTGTTCGAACTGCGGCAAGCCGAACTGGATGCGTCCTTGCGGGTCGATTACCACGGTCATGCCGTTGTTGGTGGCGCGGATCATCCAGCGTCCGGCCTCCAGTGCGCGCATCTGCGCCATCTGCAGGTGCTGCAGCGGGCCGATGGAGGTGCCGAACCAGGTGTCGTTGCTCACCGTGAGGAGGATCTCGCTGTCCGCTGCCAGCGCTGCGGCGAACTCCGGGTAGACCACTTCATAGCAGATGAAGGGCGCGATGCGATGCCCCTTGGCCAGCAGCGGTGGCTGGTCGGCCGGGCCACGGGCGAAGTCGGACATCGGCAGGTCGAAGAAGGCGATCAAGCCGCGCAGCACTTCCTGCAGAGGGACGTATTCGCCGAATGGCACCAGCTTCTGCTTGAGGTAGGTGCCCTGGCCTTCACCAAAACTGGTGATCGCATTGTAATAACGCAGCTCGCCACGCTCGTTGGACTGGCGCACCGGCACGCCGCTGATCAGTGCACTGTTACGATAACGGGCGAAGCGATCCATCACGCCGATATAGCCTTGGGCCATGTCCTTGAGCACCGGGATCGCCGTTTCCGGCCAGACCAGAATGTCGACCCGCTCGGTGCTGAAACTGAGGTCGCGATACAGCGCCAACTGCGCGTTGAGGTGGGCCGGGTCCCACTTCAGGTTCTGCTCGACGTTACCTTGCACGGCGGCAACCGTAAGGCTGTTGCCTGCGGCGCGGGTCCAGTGGTGATCCTTCAGCGCCAGGCCGGCGATCCAGGGGCTCAGCAGCAGGAGCAGGGCGCAGACGTAGCGGGGTTTGTGCTTGCGCAGGCGCTCCAGATTGATGATCAGCGCTGCCGACAGGGCGATGACGAACGACGAAAGCCACACGCCGCCGACCGGTACCAGGCCGCTCAGCGGGCCGTCGAGCTGGCTGTAACCGGCATAGAGCCAGGGAAAACCGGTGAGGAACCAACCGCGAAACACTTCCTGTGCGACCCACAGCGCGGCGAACGCCAGCGCGTCCGCCAGTGGTGCTTCGTTGCGGCGTATCCAGCGCGCCCAGAGGGCGCCAGTCAGGGCGAACAACAGGCCCAGGCCGGCGACGAAGCCCAGGGTGAGAATGCCGGCCAGTGCCGGTGATGCGGCGCCGTAGTCGTGGATGCTGACATAGACCCAGCTGGTACCGGCGGCGAACAGCCCGAAGCCATAGCTCCAGCCGCGCAGCGCTGCCTGGCCGGGGCGCAGATGGCGCAGGCCGAAATACAACAGGGCAATGGACAGCACGGCCAATGGCCAGAGATCGAAAGGCGCGAGCGCCAGGGTGGTCAGGGCGCCAGCGCCGCAGGCGAGCAGGTGGCCGGGCCAGCCCGGGCGAGTGATCCATTGCAACATGAGCAGATCCTTGGAATCGGGGTGGCGCAAGGGTAGGTGCAGGCAGTGGCGGGCGGCAAGTGGTAGCCCGGATGCAATCCGGGGAGGCTCGGTTGCCATCCCCGGATACCAGCCGTCAGCGGCTGACTGGGGTCAGGCGCAGCAGGTGGATGCGCCGGCTGTCGGCGTTGAGCACGCGGAAGCGGAACTCGCCGATCTCGGTGACTTCGTTGCGCTTGGGCAGGTGGCCGAAGGCGCTCATCACCAGGCCACCGACGGTGTCGTACTCATCGTCGGAGAACTGGCTGTCGAAGGTTTCGTTGAAGCTGTCGATGGGCGTCAGCGCCTTGATCAGGTAGTCGCCGGAGGGCAGCGGCTTGATGTAGCCGTCTTCCTCGACATCGTGCTCGTCTTCGATGTCACCGACGATCTGCTCGAGTACATCCTCGATGGTCACCAGGCCGGCAACACCGCCGTATTCGTCGATGACCACGGCCATGTGGTTGTGGTTGGCGCGGAACTCGCGCAGCAGCACGTTCAGGCGCTTGGACTCGGGCACGAAGGTGGCCGGGCGCAGCAGGTCCTTGATGTTGAAGTTGGGTTGTTCACCCTGCAGGATCAGCGGCAGCAGATCCTTGGCCAGGAGAATGCCGATGACGTCGTCGAGGCTCTCGCCGATCACCGGATAGCGCGAGTGCGCCGCGTCGATGATGGCGGGCAGGAACTCGCGGGGCGTCTGGCTGGCCTTGATGCTGATCATCTGCGAGCGCGGCACCATGATGTCGCGTACCTGCAGGTCGGCGACCTGAATGGCGCCTTCGACGATGGCCAGTGCTTCGCTGTCGAGCAGCTTGTTCTGGTGGGCTTCGCGCAGGACTTCCAGCAGTTCCTGGCGGTTTCTCGGCTCATGAGCAAAAGCCTGGGTCAGCTTGTTGAACCAGGACTTCTGCTCGTTGCTCGATCGGTCTTCGCTCATGGCGTTTTACTCGGGGTCCTTGTCAGGAGGGGATTCGTCGTCCGCATACGGGTCGGGATGACCCAGTTCGGCGAGCAATTGTCGTTCCAGTTCTTCCATCTCGAGGGCTTCGTCTTCCTCGATATGGTCATAGCCCAGCAGGTGCAGGCAGCCGTGGATCACCAGGTGTGCCCAGTGCGCCTCCGGCGTCTTGCCTTGCTCGGCGGCTTCGCGCTCGACCACTGGCACGCAGATCACCAGGTCGCCCAGCAGCGGAATGTCGAGGATTCCATCGGGGATCTCGGCCGGGAAGGACAACACGTTGGTGGCGTAGTCCCTGTGCCGCCAGGTGTGGTTCAGCTCGCGGCCTTCGGCCTCGTCGACCAGGCGGATGGTCAACTCGGAATCGGCCGTGCGCTGGCGCAGGGCCAGTTCGCACCAGCGGCGTAACTGTGCTTCGTCCGGGTGCTGGCCGTCAGTGGCCAGTTGCAGGTCGAGTTCAAGCATCGTGGCTGTCGGCCTTGCCGTGCAGGCGCGCGTCGTGGCGCTCGTAGGCTTCGACGATGCGCTGCACCAGCGGGTGACGCACCACGTCCTTGGGTTTGAAGTGGGTGAAGCTGATGCCGGGCACGTCACGCAGTACCTCGATGACGTGCGCCAGGCCGCTCTTGGTGCCGCGCGGCAGGTCGACCTGGGTGATGTCGCCGGTGATCACGGCGGTGGAGCCGAAACCGATACGGGTGAGGAACATCTTCATCTGCTCGACGGTGGTGTTCTGACTCTCGTCGAGAATGATGAAGCTGTTGTTAAGGGTGCGGCCGCGCATGTAGGCCAGTGGCGCGATCTCGATCACCTGCTTTTCGATCAGCTTGGCCACGTATTCGAAACCGAGCATCTCGTACAGCGCGTCGTACAGCGGGCGCAGGTAAGGGTCGATCTTCTGCGCCAGGTCGCCGGGCAGGAAGCCGAGCTTCTCGCCGGCTTCGACCGCCGGGCGCACCAGCAGGATGCGTCGCACCTGTTCACGCTCCAGGGCGTCCACCGCGCAGGCTACGGCCAGGTAGGTCTTGCCGGTGCCGGCCGGGCCGATGCCGAAGTTGATGTCGTTGTCGAGGATCGCCTTGACGTAGCGCTGCTGGTTGGCGCCGCGTGGCTTGATCACGCCCTTCTTGGTGCGCAGGGTGACCTGCGGCAGGTTGCTGGGGTTGACCAGTTCCTCGACGCCGGATTCCTGCAGGTACAGGTGCACCAGGTCGGGCGACAGCTCGGTGGCTTTGGTTTCGCGGTACAGCTTGCGCAGCAGGGTTTCGGCGGCCTGGGTCTTTTCGACGGCGCCGAGCATCTCGAACTGGTTGCCACGGTTGCGGATTTCCAGGCCGAGGCGCTCTTCGATCAGGCGCAGATGCTCGTCGAACTGGCCGCAGAGATTGGCGAAACGGCGGGCCTCGAAAGGTTCGAGGGTGAAACGATGAGGTTCTAGAGAGGCGTTCAAGGTGATGGTGTGATCGTCACTTGTCTGGGTATGGAAAGGCAGCATAACGCCGGTCGCCCACAACGCAAAGTGTGGGCAATTACGGCTTTAGTTGAGGGTGCTGGCATCGAGCAGGGTGCCGCGCAGGGAGTGGGGCAGGGCGTCGTCGATGTGCACGTCGACGAACTGGCCGATCAGGCGCGGATTGTCGCAACGGAAATTGACGATGCGGTTCTGCTCGGTGCGGCCCTGGAGCATGCCCGGGTCTTTCTTCGAGTAGTCGCTGACCAGGATGCGTTGCACCGTGCCGACCATGCGTCGGCTGTTCTCGAAGCCGTTCTGGTTGATGCGGTGCTGCAGCAGGGCCAGGCGCTGTTTCTTCACCTCGTCCGGGGTGTCGTC
Source organism: Ectopseudomonas composti (assembly GCA_946886245.1). Next base: position 13,239 of record CAMPIF010000050.1, read on the forward strand.
GACCAGGTCGGCGGCCGGTGTGCCGGGGCGCGAGCTGTAGATGAAGGAGAAGGAGAAGTCGAAACCGACGTCCTCGATCAGCTTCATGGTCTGCTCGAAGTCCTTCTCGGTCTCGCCGGGGAAGCCGACGATGAAGTCCGAGCTGATCAGGATGTCCGGCACGGCAGCGCGCAGCTTGCGGATGCGCGACTTGTATTCCAGGGCGGTGTGGTTGCGCTTCATCGCCGCGAGGATGCGGTCGGAGCCGGACTGCACCGGCAGATGCAGGTATTTCACCAACTGCGGGATCTCGGCGTGGGCCTGGATGATCGCGTCGGAGAACTCCAGCGGGTGGCTGGTGGTGTAGCGGATGCGCTCGATGCCGTCGAGCGCCGCGACGGCATGCAGCAGTTCGGCGAAGTCCGCGATACGGCCGTCCGGCGTTTCGCCACGGTAACCATTGACGTTCTGCCCGAGCAGGGTGATTTCCTTCACGCCTTTCTCGGTGAGGGAGGTGATTTCCATCAGCACGTCGACCAGCGGTCGGCTGACTTCCTCGCCACGGGTATAGGGCACCACGCAGAAGGTGCAGTACTTGCTGCAGCCTTCCATCACCGAGACGAAGGCGCTGGGGCCGTCGACGCGCGGTTCGGGCAGGCGGTCGAATTTCTCGATCTCGGGGAAGCTGATGTCGACCTGCGCGGTCTTGGTCAGGCGCGCGGCGTCGATCATCTCCGGCAGGCGGTGCAGGGTCTGCGGGCCGAACACCACGTCGACATAGGGCGCGCGATCGCGGATCGCCGCGCCTTCCTGGCTGGCCACGCAGCCGCCGACGCCGATCACCAGGTCCGGGTTGGCCTGCTTCAGCTCGCGCCAGCGGCCGAGCTGGGAGAACACCTTGTCCTGCGCTTTCTCACGGATCGAGCAGGTATTGAGCAGGATCACGTCGGCGTCTTCGGGTTTTTCCGTGACCTCCAGGGCCTGATGCTCGCCCAGCAGGTCGACCATGCGCGAGCTGTCGTACTCGTTCATCTGGCAACCGTGGGTTTCGATATAGAGCTTCTTGGTCATGGCACTGTCTGAGGTGGTTAAAAAATGACCGCGCATTATAGGCCTGTGCCAAAGGGGATGCTACCGCTCAGTTCCCGTGGCCCGGATGCAATCCGAGGCCTTGCGTCGTCCGCCCCGGATTGCATCCGGGCTACGCATGCGGCGCTGTGCTATCCTGCGCGCCCCCGTTTTTCCTCACTCCGAGTCTTCATGAGCAAGCGCGATCCCATCTACAAGGTGATTTTCCTCAATCAGGGCCAGGTGTACGAGATGTACGCCAAGCAGATCTATCAGAGCGATCTGTGGGGCTTCCTGGAAGTAGAGGAGTTCGTCTTCGGCGAGCGCAGCCAACTGGTGGTCGACCCCAGCGAGGAGAAGCTCAAGGCGCAGTTCGAGGGAGTGGTACGCAGCTTCGTGCCGATGCACGCGATCATTCGCATCGACGAGGTAGAGCGCCTGGGCACGGCGAAGATCAGCGAGGCCAAGGGCGGCGGCAATGTGATGCCGTTCCCCATGCCGATGCCGGACAAGTAAGCGGCTGCGCAGGAACGCTGCAAGTAGGGTGGGCTGTAGGGT
>CAMPIF010000051.1 GCA_946886245.1 Ectopseudomonas composti
CCCCTGCTCTGGGTATGGCTTCGTCAGGCGCAGTAGCCGCCGCAGGAACACCAACCCAGCAGGAACGGAACGAGGCGTTTCTCAGTAAATCCGTAAATGCACAAATCCGTAATTCCGGATTGCTGCAGATGCCTGAGTCGCCCTACCAGGTGATGGCCGGCACCATCATCGCGGCGGCGCTTGTCACCGGTATCAAGTCGGATCTCCCCGGCGACGTGATCGCCACGGTGACCGAACCGGTCTACGACAGCTCCACCGGCCAGCATGTGCTGATTCCGCAAGGTGCGCGCCTGCTGGGTCGCTACAACAGCCAAGTGAGCTACGGGCAGAGCCGCGTGCAGGTGGTGTGGCAGCGGGTGATCTTGCCGGACACCTCGTCCTTCCAGCTCGACAACCTGGTCGGTACCGATGCCGCCGGCTATGCCGGTCTCGAGGATGGCGTCGACTGGCATTGGGATCGGGTCGTCGCCGGCGCGGCCATGACAAGCCTGCTGGGCATCAGTGCAGAGTTGGCAGCACCGACCAGTCGCACCGATGGCGACCGCATCATCATCGCCGGACGCGACAGCCTGCAGGACACAGTGAATCAGGTCGGCCAGGAAGTCACCCGTCGCAACCTTGATATCCAACCCACGCTTACCCAGCGTCCCGGCCTGCCCCTGCGCGTGATCGTCAACCGCGACCTGGTGCTGCGTCCCTATCAGCCCTTCTTCGCTCAAATGAGGAGCCCACAATGAGTACGACCAAGCTGCGCCTCGGCCCGCTGCCGAAAACCGAGAACCTGAAGCTGACCTTCACCTGCCCGGCCAGCCTGAAGGCCGACCTCGATCGCTACGCGGCGCTGCACTCACAGACCTACGGTGAAGAGGTCGACGCCCTGACGCTCATCCCGCACATGCTGGAAGCCTTCATGGCGAGGGATCGGGTGTTCAGGAGAATAAATACACAATCTTGCACCGGCAATTGATAAGTCTGCATTCCCCCTCCCAGCTGCCGTGATTACAACGGAAGAAAACCCACACACGGTTGAAAACCGTGACCTAATACATCACACTTCTCACCATAATCGTAAGCTTCCGGCACAAAGGTCTACGCATTTTCTTTGAATCTGGCTCAACCAAAGGCATTCGGGCCGACCACGCAAAGCGTCTGGGCCGAATGCTGAGTTTTATGGATAGAGCCAATGAACCCGCCGACCTCGACATACCCGGTTGGCGGCTACACCCCTCAAAGGGGAACTGGCGAGTGATCTTTCGATTCGTGGGTAGCGACATCGAACTCGTCGACTACCTTGACTATCACTAAACAGGAGGGGGTTCTCCATGGCCATGTTCAACCCACCGCATCCTGGTGAAACCCTGCTTGAGGACGTGCTCCCCGAACTGGGCATCAGCATTGCCGAACTTGCCCGCCGCCTTGGCTTTGCGCGGGAATCCCTGTCTCGCATCTTGCACGGCCATGCGCCGGTCAGTCCGGATTTGGCTGTTCGCCTAGAGTTGGCCGGCATCGGCAAAGCTCGCACCTGGCTCGGAGTGCAAGCCGACTACGACCTTTGGCAAGCCAGGCATCGCGAACAGCCGAACATCGAGCGCTTTGCTGCAATTGCTTAGTTCCGTATGGAAGATGACGACTGATAACGAGGGAGGCGACATCGATGAGAAGAAAGATTCTTGGGCGCAATTCAAGCCCGCTGTCGACCTTCTTCAGGAACAGCTCTGATACAGCCAAGCGCGCTGCTTATGGCGCAGCAGCTGAGCGTGCCATCGAAAGTCAGCGCAAGGTACTCGAAAAAGCGAAACTCATTCGAGAAGCCAAGGCAATAGCCTGAAGTTTTCGTCGCGCCAACGAGCGCTGCTATCCACGTACGGCTTTGAGGGATTAGCCTTTCCAGCGACGCCCACCCAGTACATGCCGAAATGACAACGGCTGGGCAATCCGCGAACACTACCGACGATCAAACATCTCGAAGGCCGCTTGCAACTGAGAATGGTCGGAAGCCCGCTTCGCAGATGATCGTGAAGCAAGATTCTGCAGTTTCCGTTTTACCGCAGGTAGCTCTGCTGCCTGTGGCAACTCGATCAAGTCAAAATCTGGATTCTCCATTTCGACGGATTCCAGAAATGCTCTCGACTGCGGGGTAAGCCACTCTGAAATTTGTCGAAGAAGCCTGGCGCGCTGCTCCAGCAGTATCTCTGAGCTGACAGGGGCAGCAGTCATACCACGGAAGTGGGTCTGGTATATCGCCTCGAAATCCTTGGGTTCATTGGGAACCAGCATCTCCCAGGCAGGTTTCGGGCTACAGGTCATGTAGATCAGGAACGTTCGCCAAAGTCGCTCATCTGTGCGCGGATCGGCCAGAAGCAAACCGATATCAAACAGGTCGCGCGGATGCTGCCTCGACAATGCTGCTGCCATTTTCCCCGCATATAGATCCGCAAAGTCGAGCACCTGGATCGAGGCAAAGCCAAAGGCCTCCTGGACCTGCGGCTGGACAACCATTGTCCGTACCGGATGCACGGAACCGCGCATCACCGGAGTCGTTTCTATTTGGACTCGGGCTCGTCCACGACTCACTATCAGTCTGTTTATGAAGCCACCTCTCTCTGGCGCCGATGTTTGTACCTGTAGCCTTAATGGCGCAGAGCCAAGTGCCCTTCCCAGACTTTCTAATGCATCGGAGATCTGACCAGCATCCTGCGCATAGTCCTGCATCGGCAACCAAGTCAGATCGATATCCACAGACAACCTGGGCAAGTCATGCTCGAACAGGTTGATCGCCGTCCCCCCTTTGAGGGCAAATCGTGTTTCTTTCGCCAAGGTCGGCAGAATTTCCACCAATAACTGGACTCGGTCGGTGTAGCGCTTATCCCAGGTGCTCATCAAGATCCACCGGCAAGGTTATTTGGTAGGTTGGGTTCAAGCGACCACCGGGAACCAGGCAACGCTTTCCCTTCCCTAGATAGACGCCGTCCAACGAGAGATGATCCACCCAGGCGTGCTGGTGGCGTTCTGCGAGGGCTAGGAACAAGCGCTTGGCTTTTATGCTGGTGCAATGTCGCAGCAGCATGCTTACCCTTTGGGGACGAAGGGTGTCCGCGCCCTGCATCAGCGCATCCACTTCATAAACGAGCGACGCGTCTGACACGCCATCACACAGCTCGAGGATTGCGCGCTCAGGTGTCGCGACTACGATGCGGCCGCGGTCGCCATCAGCATCCACCCACTCGAGCCCAAGATTCCTTAGGGCTTCGTCATCCATGTCGGCCTTGAATGACAGTGCTGAAAGATTGAATGGGCTTTTGCCACACAACACTAACTCAGCTTTCAATGGAAGCTTATCCACCCAGGCAGGGAGGCTTCCAGGACCATACAGAGTAACCGTCTCACGCTCGCCCAACCGCAGGTAGTGCTCGTGCCCATGCCAAGCCAAGGCAAAACGCCCGCCAACATGCAGCGGCAATCGTTCTCCTTCCTGCAACGCACGCACTACAGCAGCCCAGGTGAGACGTCCGCCTCGTCGTTGATAGATTCCACGCGCAGGCGATTCCAGCCAGCCGCTCGCGATATATCGCGCTACGAGGTTGCTGCTGTAGCCATGAGCCTTCAACCAGCTACTGGACACCAGATCGCTGTCGCCGAGCCCTGCAAGCAAGGAGTTTAGTTTTTCAGGTTTTTGCACACTCATAGTGAGCAAAATAGAGTTTTTCTAAACCGCCCGCAAGGAGAAGGTTTACAGAAACCGAAAAAAACTCACCATTAGTGAGCAAAATTTAGTTTTTATAAACCAGCACCGAGGAGCTCTTGAACATTGCTACAGGCGCTCCCGAGGCCCCTTCCATTCCAGCAACGCCTGTAGCGGATCCAGCTCGCCAACAAGCTCACGCTCTTGGGCGAGCTTGGCCATAGCAATGCAGCGCTCGGTTTCGGGCAGCTTCGATACGGAGTTCTCCGCATCACTGAAAAAGGCCTGGATCCGCTTTATGTCATCCCACTGCTTAATGAAATGAGTATTCGCATTGGTTCCGACACTAATTCGCATGCCTAACCGACACTGATTCGCACGCAAAATCGACACAACACTGTTTTTCAAAACCGACAGCCATTCGCACGCCCCGACACCTATTCGCATCCCTCCGACAGTCATTCGCACCACACCGACAGTTCGCTTTGTCGGCGCCCTAAGATAACCAGTCGCTGACGCTGCAGAGCCCATTTCGCAGTTCCAAATAGAGCAATCGCAGAGTAATGTAGAGATCGAACATATTTAGTGAGATCGCTACATTGATTAATTGGCTATGTCTCGTGATGGCACTGCCTACGGCAAATGCCGCCGAGCGAATGCGGGCTTGGCGGACGCTGAAGAGTGCAGGAGCTGCCGTTCTTCGCGACGGCGTGTACCTATTGCCGGATGGCTCGGCTAGTCGTGAGGTACTGGAGTCCGTCGAGCGTGACGTGCTGGATAGTGGTGGCTCGGCGTCGCTCCTGCCGGTCACTGATCCCCAGGGTGAGCGCTTCATACCTCTCTTTGACCGTGGCGACGACTACACCAGGTTGCGCTCGGAGGTTGAGCCCCAACTGGCCCAGCTGACGCCCGAGAACGCACTGGCGACTGCTCGCCAGGCCCGCAAGCTGCGCAAGTCGTTCGCGCAGATCCAAGCCATCGACTTCTTTCCGGGCGCAGCTCTGCAACAGGCAGACGCGCTGCTGCGTGACCTCGAAGTGGCCATCAACCGCGCGCTTTCCAAGGATGAGCCCACCAGCCACGAGCAAATCATCGAGCAACTCGACCCGCGGGACTACCAAGGGCGAACCTGGGCGACTCGCCAGCGCCCCTGGGTGGACCGCCTGGCCAGCGCCTGGCTGATCCGCCGCTTCATCGATCCAGGTGCCAGCATCCTCTGGCTTCCCTCTCTTGATGCATGCCCTGCGGAAGCACTTGGGTTCGATTTCGATGGTGCCCAGTTCAGCCATGTCGGCAACAAGGTCACCTTCGAAACCCTGCAGGCCAGCTTCGGGCTGGAGGCTCCAGGGCTTCAGCGCGTAGGGGCTCTAGTTCACTACCTGGACGTGGGGGGCGCGCAACCCACAGAAGCAACGGGTGTAGAGCGCGTACTGGCCGGACTGCGAGCCAGCATCGAAAACGACGATCAGTTATTGGCTGCGGCCTGCGCCATCTTCGATGGGCTGCTGGCTGCATTCGGCAAGGAAGGACAGAGTGATGAGTGAGACAGCCATGCAAGCGACAGAGCAAGACCAGGACAGGGTAGAAAAAATTGGCCTACTCGAGGCATTTCTGTTCTGGCTGAAACTCGGTTTCATCAGTTTCGGTGGCCCAGCCGGGCAGATCTCGATCATGCACCAGGAGCTGGTGGAGCGGCGGCGCTGGATCTCGGAGCGCCGTTTCCTGCATGCGTTGAACTACTGCATGCTCCTGCCAGGCCCGGAGGCTCAGCAACTGGCCACCTATATCGGCTGGCTCATGCATCGCACTTGGGGTGGGGTGATCGCCGGCGTACTGTTTGTGCTGCCCTCACTGTTCATCCTGATCGCCCTGTCCTGGGTCTACATCGCTTTCGGCGAAGTGCCGGTGGTGGCGGGATTGTTTTACGGCATCAAACCCGCCGTCACCGCCATCGTTGTTCAGGCTGCCCACCGTATCGGTTCACGCGCGCTGAAAAACAACTGGTTGTGGGCGATCGCTGCTGCCTCCTTCGTGGCGATCTTCGCCCTCAATATCCCGTTCCCGCTGATCGTTCTAGGGGCGGCCATGATTGGCTACCTGGGCGGACGCTATGCCCCGGACAAGTTCAGCGTCGGTGGTGGGCATGGGGCATCCAAACAGTCCTATGGGCCGGCATTGATCGACGACAACACGCCACCGCCGGCGCATGCGCGCTTCCGCTGGTCGCGCTTGGCTCTGTTGGTCGTTGTAGGAGCTGTGCTGTGGGCCTTGCCGATGGGGCTACTGACCGCCCTGTATGGTTGGGAGGGCACCCTGACTCAAATGGGCTGGTTCTTCACCAAGGCTGCTCTACTCACCTTCGGCGGCGCCTATGCGGTATTGCCGTATGTCTATCAGGGCGCGGTAGGCCATTACGGCTGGCTGACCCCCACCCAGATGATCGATGGCCTGGCGCTGGGCGAGACCACCCCGGGGCCGCTGATCATGGTGGTGGCCTTCGTGGGCTTCGTTGGTGCCTATGTGCATCAGCTCTTCGGGCCAGAACAGGCATTCCTTGCCGGCGCTGTAGCAGCCAGCCTCGTCACCTGGTTTACCTTCCTGCCCTCGTTCTTGTTCATCCTCGCCGGCGGGCCGCTGGTGGAGTCCACCCACAACGAACTGAAGTTCACCGCGCCGCTGACCGGCATTACTGCTGCGGTGGTTGGCGTCATCCTCAACCTGGCGCTGTTCTTCGGCTATCACGTGCTGTGGCCTGAGGGTTTTGCTGGCAGCTTCGATTGGCCCTCGGCGTTGATCGCTGTCGGTGCCGCAGTCGCACTTTTCCGCTTCAAGCGTGGAGTCATCCAGGTGTTGGTGGGATGTGCTCTTGTGGGTTTGGCTATCCACCTGTTGCGTTAGGGAGAGGTTATGGAGCGCATATCGATTCGCGAGCTCGCTGAGTGGCAGGCTTCAGGTCGCTGCTTTGAGTTACTCGATGTACGCCGAGCTATCGCACGCAACGCTGACGGAGCACAGATCGCTGAGGCGAAATGGTATGACCCCGAACAGCTTTTCTCTTGGAAGGATCAAGTGCCACGGGATCGCCCCGTGATTCTTTACTGCGCCCATGGGCATGAGATCAGCCAGGGGTGTGCCGCTACTCTCTGGGCAATGGGACTGGATGCGCGGTATCTCGTCGACGGCTTTGCAGGTTGGCGTGAAGCCAAGCAGCCGGTGTGCGATTTGGTCTAGCCATCTGGTTCTGGCCGCCTCACGAGAGGCGGCCAGCACTGCCTAAATCAATGGCAGTGGTACTCGCCCGTGGAGTGGTTGGTATGGCAGCCCTTCGAGTCGGTGCCTCCGCTATGGGCAACTGCGACAGCAGAGGACAGGGCAATCACGGTGGAGATCAGGGCGGCAGAAAGCTTCTTCATGTTCAAACTCCGTTTCGATTGGCTCTTATATGTGATCTAGGTCACGCTCCGGATTATGGCAAAAGGCCTGCATTGAGCAAGGGGATTTTGATCGACCGGTCAGAGAGCCGCACGAAACAACGCCAGCACCGCTAGATGGCCGGGGTAGAAGTAGTAACCCCAGCGCCCCACTGGCCATATGTGTTGGGTGATTTTCTGGCGCAATAGCCACAGGCCAACCAGCGGAGCCGCAAAGGTCGTGGCCATGGCCCACCAGGTGCCAAAGGGACCAGCTCCGATCCAACCGTCACGGCTATTGGCCAACACGCTGAAGACTGCGGGTATGAGCCAGGTGACCCCGGGGCGCTGCACTGCCAACACCATGGTGGCCGGCAGCAGGACTCCAAACGCGCCGTACATCAGCCGATCATGAAGCACTGTCGCAACGGTCAGCGTGAATAGCCCCAGCATCAAGCCTGCACGATCGCTGTGATGGACACTCCAAGCAACTATGAGCCCCAACATCAGTGTCGGCATGACATTCAGCGTATTGCTCATCTCGGACAACGCCCGATACGGCAGCTCGGATATGAGGCTGAAAGCCAGTAGCCAGCGCAGATAGCGAAAGTTGTTATCGCTGTACAGATCTCCTGGGCGTGAACGTGACACGTTGGCGGCAATACCCACGCAGAACAGTGGGAAGGCGAAGCGTCCAACCACGAACAGCCAGGCTGTCTCTTCAGGCCAGAGATAGCGCAGGTGGTCTATGACCATCGTCAGCATGGCGAGCCATTTGACGAGATCCAGGCTGGTCGAGCGCATTACCCCATGATCCCGAGGGTCACCACGGTGAGCACCAAGTATCGAGCAGCCTTGGCCAGCAGCACGATCAAAAAGAAGCTCCAAAAGGGTTCGCGCATGACGCCGGCAATCAGGGTCAGCGGGTCGCCAATGATCGGCACCCAGCTCAGCAGCAGTGACCAACGACCGTAGCGGTGGTAGGCCCACTGCGCGCGGGCCAGCTTGTCGTCACTGACTGGAAACCAGCGCTTGTGCCGGTAACGCTCAATGTAGAGACCGAGCAGCCAGTTGAGCGCGGAACCCAGAACGTTTCCTGCTGTAGCCACCACCAACAGCATGACCACCGAGTAGTTGCCACTTATCAGCAGGCCGGTGAGCACTGCCTCGGACTGTGCAGGGATCAAAGTCGCGGCACTGAAGGCCGCGAGGAATAGGCCCAGGTAGCCTGATAGCTCCCACATTTAGGCGGTCAGACCGATCCAGCCATGAACGCCGACATAGATACCGACACCAATGATGAGCACGCTCGAGAGGTAGGGCGCACGACGCGCGACTGCCCCCAGCCATGGCCAACGATTAGAGGCCTGGCGAGCGCCTACTGCGGCAGCTGCACCGACGGACACCAGCGTCAGCGCCAGACCGACACTAAAGCACAGCACCAGAACAGCCCCGAGTGCGACTTCCTTCACCTGCAGGCACAGCAACAACACCGTGATTGCGGCGGGACAAGGGATCAGTCCCCCGGTCAGGCCGAATAGGATGATCTGCCCAGTGGTGACGTTGCGGTTATTGAAGCGGTTGCGGATGTCGTTGGCGTGGGCTCGCTCATGAGCGTCCTGATACCCCTCCACCGACAGCTCTAGACCCTGCAGATCGGAATGGTTGTGGCCGTGGTCGTGCTCATGGAAATCGAGGTCGTAATCGTGCGAATGGCCCACGTGACCAAGGCTCAGGCGCGCGGTGAACTGATGGGGTTCGGGGATCTCTGACTCCGACTCCAGGTACTCGCCGCACTGCACAAAGCGGAATTGCTGAGCTGTTCCGTCTGGGCGTGTCGTCGACAAGCTCACGTCCTCTGCCGGCCAGGAATGGCCACTCAGGGTGCGCAAGCGCCAGCGCGGGGGAACACCCTCTTCAAAGATCGAAAGCTCGATGCGCCCGTGTCCGGTATCGATTCGGCGGGTCTCATCGTGATGGTGATCATGCGCGTGATCACCTTCTTCGAAACGCCACATCTGCTCGCCACGCCAGGTGCGCCAGAGCATCCACAACGCGATGGTGATGATGATCGCGGCAGAAGCGAGCTGGAAGTACGGCTCTGTCGTTTCGGCATTCAGGTTCTGGCCCAGATACATGCCACCCATGGCCACCAGCCAGACCACTGCTGTGTGCGAGATTGTCGCTGCCAAACCCAGCAGGATTGCCTGCTTTACGGTGCCCCGGATGGCGACGATGAAGGCCGCCATCATGGTCTTCGAGTGGCCGGGCTCCAGGCCATGCAATGCACCCAGGAGGATAGCGCTGGGGAAGTACAGCCAGGCGTGAGATGCACCCTGCTGCAGTAATTCGGCAAAGCTCGACATGGGGTTACCTACAGGTACTTCGTGATCTGCTTGAAGTCTTCAAGGGAGGTACGCTCGCCAGTGGCGAGGGCGTCCATCGTGTGCTCCAGGCAGTGATCGATGTGATCTTGAATCAGGGTGCGCTTGGCTTGGCATACGGCCTTCTCAACAGCGTGCAGCTGCTGTGCGATATCCACGCACTCACGACCATCCTCGATCATGGTGATGATGCTGCGCAGATGACCCTCGGCGCGTTTCAGGCGCTTCATGACATCGCTGTGGCTCTGGTGTCGGTGGCCATGGCTGTGTTCGTGATCGCTCATGCCTTGAGTCCTATGCCTTGATGATTTACGCTCGCATCCTATCCCCCTGGGGGGGATACGGTCAAACGACCCCGTTGGCCCTTTGCAAGATGCAAGACATAGGAAAATGGCTCGCCGTAGTGCCTCGAAGAAACCCGTTATCGTATTGATACTGGCCTTACTGTTGGCCTGGGTAGGGCATTCGCTGGCCGCCATCAAGGCACCGCTGACAACGCGGGATTACTCTGGCGTTGTGTCCCATGGTCATTCCCATGACGTGGACGCGCCAGCGTTAACGAGCCACAAACATGCGGCTGACCATAGCCATGAGATCCCCTATCTCGGGTCGGTGCTGACGCTGCCGTCACGCCCCGAGCGGGAAACCCCTCCCAGCTCGTTGCGGACAACTGTCCCTGAAGTGCCGATCTACCTGATCGAACGGCCACCACGCTCTAGGTTCGTGTTCTGAAACCGGCCGCCTTGCGGCCCAGACCACTACAACCTAGGAAATCGTTATGAATTCGCTTCCCATGAGCGGGGCAACGGCGCTGATCGCACGCCTGCGTCGACCGCTTTTTCTGCCCCTGCTTGCCTTCGCTCTACTGATGGCAGTCATGCCTGAGGCGCTGGCCCACGGTGTGCCCGAAGGCGACAAAGGCTTCATCCAGGAAAGTACCGGCGTGATGTTGATGCCCTTCATCTACATGGGCGCCAAACACATGATCACCGGCTACGACCATCTGCTGTTCCTGTTCGGAGTGATCTTCTTCCTCTACCGTCTGAAGGACGTAGGGCTGTACGTCACGCTGTTCGCAGTTGGCCACTCGATCACTCTGCTCTTTGGAGTGCTCAGCAACATCAGCATCAGCTCGTATGTGATCGACGCGATCATCGGCTTTTCGGTCGTCTACAAGGCCCTAGATAACCTCGGCGCCTTCCAGCGCTGGTTTGGCTATCAGCCCGATACCCGCGTAGCAACGCTGATCTTCGGCCTGCTTCACGGCTTTGGTCTGGCCACCAAGATCCAGGAGTTCGAGATCTCCCCTGACGGCCTGATCGCCAACCTGATTGCCTTCAACGTAGGTGTCGAGATCGGCCAGTTACTGGCTCTCGGCGGCATTCTCATTCTGATGGGCTACTGGCGACGTACTGCCAGCTTCTGGCGCCATGCCTATACCGCGAACGTCGCCATGATGAGTGCCGGCTTCATGCTCATGGGCTACCAGATCACCGGCCTGATCGTCTCTCAGTAAGGAATTCTTTCTATGTTCAATACCAAGCTTCCGACCCTTAACGAACTCCCCTCGACAGCACAGCTACTGCGCTCCACGATCATCGCGGCAATCATTGCCTGCGCGCTTCTGGTTACCGTGGTAATGCCTTCGGAGTATGCGATCGACCCCACTGGCGTGGGCCGAGCACTGGGTCTCACTCAGATGGGTGAGGTGAAGATCCAGCTGGCTGAAGAGGCCCGGACCGATGAGGCCGCAGCTCAGACTCCAACTCCGCCGCCAGCTGAAACTATTGCCGCAGCACCCACTACCCCGGCCGCTCCTGCCGAGGTCATTCCCGCTCCGGAGCAACCGGCTGCGCCTGAGCAGGCTGTCCTGCAGCATGAAATGAGCATCACCTTGAGCCCGAACCAGGGTGCCGAAGTGAAACTGGAAATGAAGCAAGGTGCCAAGGTGAACTACCGCTGGACTGCCAATGGCGGCGTCGTTAACTACGACACCCACGGCGATCCTTACAACGCGCCGCGCGATTTCTATCACGGCTACGGGAAGGGACGCTCAACGCCAGAAGACACCGGTGTTCTGGAGGCCGCATTCGATGGCAAGCACGGTTGGTTTTGGCGTAATCGCACTAGCAAACCGGTGACAGTCACCCTGCGCACTCAGGGCGATTACATCAGCATCAAGCGCGTAATCTGACTTCACTAGGCAGCCCTGAATGGGGCTGCCTTCAATGCCCGCAGGCCATACGGCTATAGGTCGTGTTGTAGGTGAGCTCGATGTCGCCCACGGTTAACGTGATGGGTGTGCTCATCGGAACTCCTAATGATGCTGCTCTCGGCTGACTTTATCTGTCGAGTCGAACCCTTAGCCTTCTTGCTCGCTCCTGGAAAGCTGTCGTGCCTCCTTCGAGGATTTCGCAAACAGATTGCCGAATCTCCTCGTTTTCTAGCCCGCCTGATATGTAGGTGATCGGAGGCAGGCCACCATCTACATTGGGACCTGACGCGGCCACAATGATCTGATCGGCATCGGTATTAATGACCAGGTTTGCGTTGTGGGTGACCATGATCACCTGACGCTTTGCCTTCGCTGCAATGAAAAGCGACACCAACTCATCGAACACCGACTTGGGGTCTAAGTTTTCTTCAGGTTGGTCGATGATCAGGGGGCGATCGTCTGCATCATCTAGTGCTAGATACAGGAGCAAAAGGACGATACCCCGCGTTCCAGGAGAGAGCTTTCGAATATCGACGCCGTCGTAGGAAATTTCATAGCGAACGGTCAGGTGATCGGTTCCAAAAAGCCAATGTGCAAACTGCTTCGACCAAGCACGAAACTCAGTTTGCTGGGACTGTACATAAGGCGCATGTGTTAGCAGATCCTTGCTGTACTTTTCCATGAAGGAGGTCATCGCTTCCTGCACTTCCGGTGCCGAGCCGGTTTCCCACGCTGCCTTTAGTTCTTGGATGGCTGCTTTGATTAGCGAGCCGCGGCCATAAAATGGACCAGCCTTCCGCCGATCAAGCAGTTCCTCCTCGGCGATTGTTCCCCAGCTTTCAACATCGGCTATGCGGCGAACCGAGAAGCTGAGTTTTTTGAGGGTGCCGGAAGATGCTGCGAGCCGGGCCATTAATGGCTCATACAAGCTGGCCAACGCGTTCTGCTCGTTAATAATTGCGTCGAAAACGCGTCCGTACGTGTCATTACGCTCGGCTTGCAAGGCCTTGCGACGGGCCTCGGCTCCAACTGCATCAGCGAGGCGTGATTCGAGTACCTGAAGTGCAGTGTTTTCCTGCGCAATACGTGCTGCTAGCGTCGTGTACTGATCCCGCACGATCTTGTCAGCACTGAACAGCGCCTCAAGGCGTGTCATCTCAGCTGCGATGGGCGCTAGTGGTAGCTTAGAGAGATCGGTAGCCTCATCGATCAGAGGGACATTCTACAGGCGCGGCGTCCGTGAGCTGCTGGACGATCTCATCCAGCTGGCCACATAGCGAGCGTTGCTTAGCCTCCCTCCAACGCTGAGACAATCAGTCCACGGATGATGCTGCAACGCCTGTGACGCCAACTGCCCCAGCGAATCTGCCCTTCTCTACTCTGCAATCCTCTCCTCCCGGTTGAGGCACACCAGAACGTGCCATATGGTGCCAAATAGACACCTTTCACGTATCACACAATCGCCGGTATGGTATCGGCGGGATCGTTATCCATGGAAGCGATACAGTTTTTGAGCCACGAGCAAGTCTGTGAGTTGACTGGCGCCAAGATAAGAGCGAAGCAAATCGAGGTCCTACGCAGAAACGGCATACCCCATACGATCAAAGCAAATGGCTGGCCATGTGTGATTGCGGCCAATCTATTGCCAGTGTCGAAGGTTAGCGTTGAGCGAGAAGTGACCTGGAGGTCGAGGAAGGCAGGATAGATGGGACGAAGACCAACAAACCTAGGGGCAATTCCGCGCCTGCGTGAGCGAAAACGCGGGAGCACGACATACTACTTCTATGACACCGGAGGTCGACCAAGGAAGGAGATTCCCCTTGGTCGAGATTACGGTCTGGCAATAATGAAGTACGCTGAACTTGAGCGCGATAGAACAGCTACAGAGCTACAACAGAAAGTCATTACGTTCGGGTATGTGGCAGGGAAATACCAAGTAGAGATTATTCCTACCAAGGCCCCCGGTACCCAAACGAAAAATCGCCAAGAACTACGCAAGCTACTAGAGTTTTTCGACGACCCGCCAGCCCCACTTGAAGCGATCCAGCCTCAACACATTCGCCAGTATCTACGCTGGCGGCAAACCGCTCCGATTAGCGCGAACAGGGAGAAGGCTCTTCTCTCAGCAATCTGGAACTATGCACGAGAGATGGGTTACACCGCTCTTGCTAATCCGTGCGCGGGAGTGAAAGGCAACAAGGAAAAGGGACGCGACGTCTACATCGAAGACAGCCTCTTCCATGCCGTTTACTCAGAAGCGGATTCTGGCTTACGCGATGCGATGGACTTGGTTTATCTGACAGGACAACGTCCTGGAGATACCTTGCGTATGGACGAGCGAGACATCAGAGACGGACATCTGCATGTAAAGCAGTCAAAAACTGGCACCAAACGCCGCATTGAGGTTACAGGCGAACTTCGCCTGCTACTGGAAAGGATCAAAGCTCGAAAAGCAGGCCACAAAGTGCGCTCGACCAGACTGGTAGTGGCGGAGGATGGAACCTCTATGACTCCGGCAATGCTCCGCTCCCGGTTCGACAAGGCTAGAAAGGCGGCAGGTATCGAAAAAGCAGAGTTTCAGCTACGTGATCTACGGGCCAAAGCAGGCACCGACACGGCTGAATCAAGCGGAGACATCCTGAAAGCTAGAGACCAGCTTGGCCACACCACGGTAGTCATGACGGAGCATTACATCAGGGAGCGGCGAGGAAAAAAAGTGTCGCCAACAAGGTAATTGCGGAAAAAAACTGGAATTGCGGAAAAAGTGGGAAGAGAGCCGATATCTGTAAGTGCTTGATTTTAAATGGTGCCCGAAGCCGGACTCGAACCGGCACGCCATTGCTGGCGAGAGATTTTAAGTCTCCTGCGTCTACCGATTTCGCCATTCGGGCGGTAGCGCTGTGCGAAGGACCGGACTATATACAGCCCTCCCTGCCCCCGCAAGCCATGCAAAAGCACATCAGGGATAATGAAAAAGGCCTCGTAAATCATGGATCTACGAGGCCTTTCAGATTGGAGGCTGAGGTCGGAATCGAACCGGCGTTCACGGATTTGCAATCCGGTGCA
>CAMPIF010000052.1 GCA_946886245.1 Ectopseudomonas composti
GCACCGCACTGGGCCGTTTCGCTCACGAAGGCCTGGTGTTCGCCCCGGTCAAACCGGGTCGTCCGGTGGTCTGCTATTCCGGCGACGACTCGCAGAACGAGTACATCTACAAATTCGTCAGCCGCGGCAGGTACATACCGGGTCGCAGCAACGGCAGCCTGCTCGATGAAGGCACGCTCTACGTGGCGCGCTTCAAGGCCAACGGCAAGGGGCAGTGGCTGCCACTGGACATCAGGGACAAGGCGTTCCAGGCCGCCTGCAGGGCTGCCGGAGTAAGCTTCGCCGACCAGGGCGAGGTGCTGATCAACACCCGCCTGGCTGCCGACATCGTGGGCGCCACCAAGATGGATCGCCCGGAATGGGGGGCAGTGAATCCGAACAACGGCGACGTCTACTTCACGCTCACCAACAACAGCTCGCGCACCGTCGTCGATGCGGCCAACCCGCGCCCAGCCAACGCTTACGGTCACATCATCCGCTGGCGCGAGCAGAGCCGCGACTATGGCGGCCGCGAGTTCGTCTGGAGCCTGTTCCTGCTGGCGGGGCCGGAGAACGACAGCCTCGACCCCAACGGCAGAGCGCTGACCGCCGACAACCGCATGGCCAGCCCGGACGGCCTGTGGTTCGACGACGATGGCCGTCTGTGGATCCAGACCGACATGAGCGGCAGCCAGCTCGCCAGCGGCCCGTTCGGCAACAACCAGATGCTGGTTGCCGAGCCCAGCACCGGCGAGGTCAAGCGCTTCCTGGTCGGCCCCGTGGGCTGCGAGGTCACGGGCATCACCGCCACGCCGGACTTCCGCACGCTGTTCGTCAACATCCAGCACCCGGGCGAAGGCTCGACTCCGACGGACTTTCGCAGCACCTGGCCGGACGGCCCCGGTCGCCGCCCACGCTCGTCCACCGTGATCGTCACGCGCGAGGACGGCAAACCGCTGTTCTGATCCACACGCCTGCACCTTCTCGCTCCTGACGAGAAGGTGCAGGCCCCTATTCGATGCTTGGACAGGCAAGGCGCGGCTGCAGCTTCTACGCTGGAAGGCAATCGACTCGCGCAAGGACTGCCCATGCCCCGTTCCACTCTGCTGCTCGGCAGTTGCATCCTGATTGGCAGCGTGACACTCGCCTGGTTCTGGCAACGCCCCAACGCCGAAGAACCTGCACGCTTGCCGCCAAGGCCAGCTTCAGTGCAGCTCCCCACTCAAGGCAGCGCCCCGCCAGCACCAGTCGAACTGAGCCCCGAGCAACTGCACCTGCTCGCCAGGCCCGAAGTCCGGCAACAGCAACGGCGCCTGGATTTTCATCAGCGCTACAGAGACTTCATCGAGCACGCCACGGAACTCGACAGCAGCAGTCGCGAAGCTCAGGCGCAGACGCTGAGTGAGGGCATCGATGCACTGCAGCGCCAAGGTGAAGTGGCCTTGAGCGAGGCCCTGTTGCTGCAGATCGCCCTGATCAAGGCAGTCAGCGAAGACGAAGATGAGCAGAAGAGACGCGCTGAAGCGCTGATCGAGCGTTACCAGGCCATCAGCGCCGAGCGTGAGGCCAAACTGGCGCAACGACCTGACCCGAACTTCGAACGCTACAAGGCCGAGGAAAAAAATATCGTCGAAGAAGTGCGCGGCCTGCAGGACATTCCCGATGGACTCACTCGCGACCAGTACCTCAGGCAACGCCTGCAAGAGGCTCGCGAGCGCAATTACCAACAAGCCCCGGATAGCTGAACGCGGCGGCGACCCAAGCTGCCGCCGCGTTGCTTTCGCGCCTGTTCAGAGCAACTGGTCCAGCAGGTAATAGAGCAGATTGAATGGTTTGTTGCGGTCGGCCACATCGCTGCTTTCCGACGCATCCAGCACCTGCCCACCGCCGTCGAGAACGCTGCTGACGAAGTTGTCCAGTTGCAGATTCTGCTCCTGGATATCGGAGTTGGCGAACTCGATGATGCTGGTGCAGTGACTTTCGTTGACGTTACGCACCTGCGGGAAATAACCACCGACATTGCCCAGGCTGGCCAGTTGGCTGCGCAGACGCGTGGTGTCCGTCGCCCAGCGCTGCTTGATCAGTGCTTCCTTGGCGGCCTGATTTGGCGCATTGGCGATCTCCGGGTAGAAGCGCTCGTAGGAATAGGACGAATAGTTCAGGTCCTGCCAGAAATGCGCATGCCCCATGCGATCACCTGGCAGATTGCTCGAAAGCGCCGGATACAGGCTACCCAGATCGTTGCGATTGAAGCCGGGCAGACGCGCCTGCAGGTACTGCAATGGCCCCTGAGTGGCATCGAGGCCCCAGGCCTGACGAATCAGCGTCTGCAGCGGATAGGAAGGATAAGCCTGGTTGTCGCCAGCCAGCGCGGTATAGACGGGCCCTGAATCGTTGATCAGGTACCCCCGGTTCGGCGCGATGTCCTGGCGCAGGTTGGCGTAGTTGGTCAGGCTGCCCGCGCCGCCGGCACTGCAGCCCGTGGTGAGCATCTGGGTCGGTCGCGGCAGGTTGTCCTTCAGCCACCCCACCACCGCGCGCATGTTGCGCAAGCCGTTGTGGTGCCACACCAGCGGGGGATTTTCCCCCTGCGGGTCTTCGTAGACCGCCACCTTGTCGCCGGAGTAGATATCGCCCGTACAGTACGGCACGTAGACCATGTTCCAGTTCTGCGTCTTGACGCGCGTCCAGGGGTGCAGACGCACGACGAAGGGACTCACCAGACTGGCGCCGGGATTGAGCAGCGACATGTAGTCATCGGCAATCCCATCAGGATTGCGCGCGCCACGTATGCCGCTCTGCCCGCTGCAACTGGCGTAGTCCCAGCAGGCGCCACCACCTTCTAGATAAACGATGGTATTGCGCGTGTTCGGCACACGGTTGATGAAGAACTTGTAGGGCGAGCCGTTGCCGCACACCGCACCGGTCTGTGGCGCCATCTGAATCGTTTGCCAACCGTAGTAATTGCCGGGGTTGAAGCCGCTGTTGAAACCACTCGGATTGGCCAACAACGGGTAGGGCCCCACACGCTGCGCGGGCGTCACCGGATTATCGGCCCTGGGCGGGGCCACCAGATTGCTCAAGCTCTGCCAGAAACTGTAATCCCCCAGCTCCGCGCTGGCAGGCGCGCTCAGGGCTAGCAACAGAACGGTGGGGACAATACGCGGCAAGGACTGGACAACAGGCATGGCAAAACCCCTCATGTTGTTATTCGTACGAAGGGTCGGCATACCCAGGCAGGGGCAACTGCGCAGACCCAGCGGGTGGTGGGCACTGCTCGATCGATGACATATCGCGCTTTGGCGATTCATGCACGCTAGTACAAAATCAGCGAGGCAGCCTCGCTGAATGAATAAGATTTGGTGATAGAACAAGTCTTTCGATATGCGTTATTGGAATTTAATGCGAGGCCCTGCTGCTTTGGCCTTAACACCAAAGTGGCAATGAATTGCTTATCTCGCCGAAGCTCATCAGAGCTCGAAATGAGGCAGATTACTCAGGTGAATGGCTGTTGGAAATTGCCAGAACAGAGCTGTCAGCTATAGTCCTGAAACGTCGGGCCATGCAGTTCGACGCAGAATTGCATCGATGCGACAAGTCAATCAGAAGCTCGACAGAAACGATCGAACTGCGCGAATAATTTTTCTCTGAAAAATTTACTTACAGTTGGTCTGCACATAGTATTGTATACACACTTCGCGCCAGCGCCCTCGACGGCGCCTGGCAGCTACCAGATTAAAAGCCGTTCCTTAATTCAAGGAGTACCGGCATGCCTGATGCGGTAACGACCATGTCCCATAACTGGGCTTTCGCTGTGTTCTTGCTGGGTGTCTGTGGGCTCATCGCCTTCATGCTCGGCGTTTCCAGTCTGCTCGGCAGCAAAGCCTGGGGACGCAGCAAGAACGAGCCTTTCGAGTCGGGCATGCTTCCTACCGGCAGTGCGCGCCTGCGCCTGTCAGCCAAGTTCTATCTGGTCGCGATGCTCTTCGTGATCTTCGACGTTGAAGCCCTCTATCTCTTCGCTTGGGCAGTCTCGGTACGCGAAAGCGGCTGGGCGGGCCTGATCGAAGCTACAGTTTTCATAGCAATTCTGTTGGCAGGTCTTGTCTATCTTTGGCGTATCGGGGCGCTCGACTGGGCTCCCCAGGGACGTCGTGAACGGCAGGCGAAGCTGAAACAATGAGGCTTTGGCGATGCAATACAAACTTACTCGGGTCGACCCGGATGCGCCCAACGAGGCGTATCCGATCGGCCAGCGGGAGGTCGTCTCCGACCCGCTGCTAGAGGACCAGGTTCACAAGAACATCTACATGGGCAAGCTCTCGGACGTGCTCAACGGCGCGGTCAACTGGGGTCGCAAGAATTCCTTGTGGCCTTACAATTTCGGCCTATCCTGCTGCTATGTGGAAATGACCACCGCCTTCACCGCCCCGCACGACGTGGCGCGCTTCGGCGCGGAAGTCATTCGGGCGTCACCCCGCCAGGCCGACTTCATGGTCATCGCTGGCACCTGCTTCATCAAGATGGCGCCGGTCATCCAGCGTCTCTATGAGCAGATGCTGGAGCCCAAGTGGGTCATCTCCATGGGTTCATGCGCCAACTCCGGCGGTATGTACGACATCTACTCGGTCGTTCAGGGCGTGGACAAGTTCCTCCCCGTGGACGTCTACATTCCCGGCTGCCCGCCCCGTCCGGAGGCGTTCCTGCAAGGCTTGATGCTGCTGCAGGAATCCATCGGCCAGGAGCGCCGCCCGCTATCCTGGGTCGTTGGCGATCAAGGCATCTACCGTGCCGAAATGCCTTCGCAGAAGGAACAGCGGCGCGAGCAGCGAATCGCCGTTACCAACCTGCGTAGCCCCGACGAAGTCTGAGCCGATGCTTGCCTGCGCAAGCGTCACGCCCACTTTCTACGTTGATCGACAGCGACCGAGACCATGACTCAAGACACCGTTGTGTCCATACCGCCTTACAAGGCTGACGACCAGGACGTCGTCGCCGAACTGCGCGCCCGTTTTGGCGACGACAGTTTCACCCTGCAATCGACCCGCACCGGCATGCCGGTACTCTGGGTCGCCCGTGAGCGACTGATCGAAGTCCTCACCTGCCTGCGCAACCTGCCGCGCCCCTATGTGATGCTCTTTGATCTGCACGGGGTCGACGAGCGCCTGCGCACCCAGCGTCGCGGCCTGCCGGACGCCGACTTCACGGTGTTCTATCACTTGATGTCGCTGGAGCGTAACAGCGACGTGATGATCAAGGTCGCCCTGAGCGAGCGCGACCTCAACCTGCCGACCGCCACCAGCATCTGGCCCAACGCCAACTGGTACGAGCGCGAAGTCTGGGACCTGTACGGCATCACCTTCACCGGTCACCCACACCTGAGCCGCATCATGATGCCGCCGACCTGGGAAGGTCATCCGCTGCGCAAGGACTACCCGGCGCGCGCCACCGAATTCGACCCGTTCAGCCTGACCCTGGCCAAGCAGCAACTGGAAGAAGAAGCCGCACGCTTCCGCCCCGAGGACTGGGGCATGAAGCGTGGCGGCGAGCACGAGGACTACATGTTCCTCAACCTCGGCCCCAACCACCCCTCCGCGCACGGTGCCTTCCGCATCATCCTGCAGCTCGACGGCGAAGAGATCGTCGATTGCGTGCCGGAGATCGGCTACCACCACCGTGGTGCCGAGAAGATGGCCGAACGCCAGAGCTGGCACAGCTTCATCCCCTACACCGACCGTATCGACTACCTCGGTGGGGTGATGAACAACCTGCCCTACGTGCTGGCCGTGGAGAAGCTCGCTGGCATCAAGGTGCCGCAGAAGGTCGACGTGATTCGCATCATGCTCGCCGAGTTCTTCCGCATCACCAGCCACCTGCTGTTCCTCGGCACCTACATCCAGGACGTCGGCGCCATGACGCCGGTGTTCTTCACCTTCACCGACCGCCAGCGCGCCTACAAGGTGATCGAAGCCATCACCGGTTTCCGTATGCATCCGGCCTGGTATCGCATCGGCGGCGTCGCCCACGACCTGCCGCGCGGCTGGGACAGGCTGGTCAAGGAATTCGTCGACTGGCTGCCCAAGCGCCTCGACGAATACGAGAAAGCGGCACTGAAGAACAGCATCCTCAAGGCCCGGACCATTGGCGTTGCGCAGTACAACACCAAGGAAGCGCTGGAATGGGGCACCACCGGTGCCGGCCTGCGCGCCACCGGTTGCGACTTCGACCTGCGCAAGGCTCGGCCCTACTCCGGCTACGAGCACTTCGATTTCGAGGTGCCGCTGGCCGTCAATGGCGATGCCTATGACCGCTGCATGGTGCGCGTGGAGGAGATGCGCCAGAGCATCCGCATCATCGACCAGTGCCTGAAGAACATGCCTGAAGGCCCGTACAAGGCGGACCATCCGCTGACCACGCCGCCGCCGAAAGAACGCACGTTGCAGCACATCGAAACCCTGATCACCCACTTCCTGCAGGTTTCCTGGGGCCCGGTCATGCCGGCCAACGAAGCCTTCCAGATGATCGAGGCGACCAAGGGCATCAACAGCTACTACCTGACGAGCGACGGCAGCACCATGAGCTACCGCACCCGGATTCGCACCCCCAGCTTCCCCCATCTGCAGCAGATCCCCTCGGTGATTCGCGGCAGCATGGTGGCGGACCTGATCGCCTACCTGGGCAGTATCGACTTCGTCATGGCCGACGTGGACCGCTGACATGATCCAGACAACCAATAGCAGCACGCTCATTCAGACCGATCGTTTCACCCTCAGCGAAAGCGAGCGCTCGGCCATCGAGCACGAGATGCATCACTACGAAGACCCGCGCGCCGCCAGCATCGAAGCGCTGAAGATCGTGCAGAAGGCACGCGGCTGGGTGCCGGACGGCGCCGCTGACGCCATTGGCGCGATCCTCGGCATTCCGGCCAGCGACGTCGAGGGCGTGGCCACCTTCTATAGCCAGATATTCCGCCAGCCCGTTGGTCGCCACATCATCCGCGTGTGCGACAGCATGACCTGCTACATCGGCGGCCATGAGTCCGTGATCGCCGAAATGCACAAGCAGCTTGGCATCGGCCTCGGCCAGACCACCAGCGACAACCGCTTCACCCTGCTGCCGGTGTGCTGCCTGGGCAACTGCGACAAGGCCCCGGCGGTGATGATCGACGACGACACCTTCGGCGACATCCAGCCCGCCGACGTCGCCACATTGCTGGAGGCCTATCGATGAAAGCGCTCACCTCCATTGGCCCGGCCAACCGCGTTGCCCGCAGCGAAGAAACCCATCCGCTGACCTGGCGCTTGCGTGATGACGCCCAGCCGGTGTGGCTGGCCGAATACCAGGCCAAGAACGGCTACGCGGCGGCGCGCAAGGCACTGACCGAGATGGCCCAGGCCGACATCGTGCAGACCGTCAAGGAATCCGGCCTCAAGGGCCGTGGCGGCGCGGGCTTCCCCACGGGCGTGAAGTGGGGCCTGATGCCGGCCGACGAATCCATGAACATCCGCTACCTGCTGTGCAATGCCGATGAAATGGAGCCCAACACCTGGAAAGACCGCATGCTGATGGAACAGCTGCCGCACCTGCTGGTGGAAGGCATGCTGATCTCGGCGCGTGCGCTCAAGGCCTATCGCGGCTACATTTTCCTGCGCGGCGAGTACGTCGACGCCGCCGCCAACCTCAACCGCGCCATCGATGAGGCCAAGGCCGCCGGCCTGCTCGGCAAGAACATCTTCGGCTCAGGCTTCGATTTCGAGCTGTTCGTCCACACCGGCGCCGGTCGCTATATCTGCGGCGAAGAAACCGCACTGATCAACTCGCTGGAGGGCCGCCGCGCCAACCCGCGCGCCAAGCCGCCCTTCCCCGCCGCCGTCGGCGTGTGGGGCAAGCCGACCTGCGTCAACAACGTCGAGACCCTGTGCAACGTGCCGGCCATCGTCGGCCAGGGTGTGGACTGGTACAAGGGCCTCGCCCGCCCCGGCAGCGAAGACCACGGCACCAAACTGATGGGCTTCTCCGGCAAGGTGAAAAACCCCGGTCTGTGGGAACTGCCGTTCGGCATCAGCGCGCGTGAACTGTTCGAGGAGCATGCCGGCGGCATGCGCGACGGCTACCGGCTCAAATGCTGGCAACCCGGCGGCGCCGGTACCGGTTTTTTGCTGCCTGAGCACCTCGACGCACAGATGTACGCCGGCGGCATCGCCAAGGTCGGCACGCGCATGGGCACCGGCCTGGCGCTGGCGGTCGATGACTCGATCAACATGGTGTCACTGCTGCGCAATATGGAAGAGTTCTTCGCTCGCGAGTCCTGCGGCTGGTGCACGCCATGCCGCGACGGCCTGCCCTGGAGCGTGAAGATCCTCCGTGCGCTGGAGCGCGGGCAAGGCACCGCCGAAGACATCCGCACCCTGCTCGGCCTGGTCAACTTCCTCGGTCCGGGCAAGACCTTCTGCGCTCACGCGCCAGGCGCGGTGGAGCCATTGGGCAGTGCCATCAAATATTTCCGTGAAGAGTTCGAGGCCGGCGTGGCCAAGGTGGCGAGCACGCCCCGCATGCCGGCAAGCGCGAGCTGAACAGACGAATTCCCTTAGCCAGCCGCTGTAGCAAGCGGGTAAACGAAGACTTGAAGAAATGGCCACTATCCACGTAGACGGCAAAGATTTCGAAGTCGATGGTGCAGACAACCTCCTGCAGGCCTGCCTGTCCCTCGGACTCGATATCCCCTACTTCTGCTGGCACCCGGCGCTAGGCAGCGTCGGGGCGTGCCGGCAGTGCGCGGTCAAGCAGTACAACGACGAGAACGACACCCGTGGTCGTATCGTCATGTCCTGCATGACGCCTGCCACCGACAACACCTGGATCAGCATCGACGACGAGGAGTCCAAGGCGTTCCGCGCCAGCGTCGTCGAATGGCTGATGACCAACCACCCGCACGACTGCCCGGTGTGCGAGGAAGGCGGTCACTGCCACCTGCAGGACATGACGGTGATGACCGGGCACAACGCCCGCCGCTATCGCTTCAGCAAGCGCACCCACCAGAACCAGGAACTCGGCCCGTTCATCGGCCACGAGATGAACCGCTGCATCGCCTGCTACCGCTGCGTGCGCTACTACAAGGACTACGCTGGCGGCACCGACCTGGGTGTGTTCGGCGCGCATGACAACGTCTACTTCGGCCGTGTCGAGGACGGCACGCTGGAAAGCGAGTTCTCCGGCAACCTGGTCGAGGTCTGCCCCACCGGCGTGTTCACCGACAAGACCCACTCCGAGCGCTACAACCGCAAGTGGGACATGCAGTTCGCCCCGAGCATCTGCCATGGCTGCTCCAGCGGTTGCAATATCAGCCCCGGTGAGCGCTACGGCGAGCTGCGTCGCATCGAAAACCGCTTCAACGGTTCGGTGAACCAGTATTTCCTCTGTGACCGGGGCCGCTTCGGCTATGGCTACGTCAATCGCGAGGATCGCCCGCGTCAGCCATTGCTGGCCGGCCAGGCCATCGGCATCGATGCCGCGCTGGACAAGGCCGCCGAGTTGCTCGAGGGCAAGCGCGTGATCGGCATCGGCTCGCCGCGTGCCAGCCTCGAATCCAACTTCGCCCTGCGCGAACTGGTCGGTGCCGAGAATTTCTATAGTGGCATCGCTGCCGGCGAACTGGCCAACATCGGCCTGATCCGCGACATCCTGCAGAACGGCCCGCTGCCGACGCCGACCCTGCGCGATGTCGAGCTGCATGACGCCATCTTCGTCCTCGGCGAGGACCTGACCCAGACCGTCGCACGCCTGGCCCTGGCCCTGCGTCAGGCAGTCAAGGGCAAGGCCACCGAGATCGCCGCCGGCGCACGCATTCAGGACTGGCACATGGCGGCCGTGCAGAACGTCGCCCAGCACGCCCTGCACCCGCTGTTTATCGCCAGCGTTGCTGAAACCCGCCTCGACGATATTGCCGAGCAGTGCGTGCATGCTGCGCCGGCCGACCTGGCCCGTATCGGTTTCGCCGTGGCCCACGCCATCGACCCGAGCGCACCGGCCGTCGACGGCCTGGACGCCGAGGCTCAAGCGCTGGTACAGCGCATTGCCGACGCCCTGCTGGCAGCCCAACGCCCGCTGATCGTCTCCGGCGCCTCGCTGGGCGACAAAGCGCTGATCGAAGCCGCCGCCAATATCGCCAGCGCGCTGAAGAACCGTGAGAAGAACGGATCGCTGAGCCTGGTGGTGCCGGAAGCCAACAGCCTGGGCCTGGCACTGCTTCTGGGTGAAGAGCTCGGTGGCAAGTCCGTCGATGCCGCGCTGGATGCCCTGAGCAATGGCCAGGCCGATGCCGTGATCGTGCTGGAAAACGACCTGTACCGCCGCGCCGATGCCGCCAGGGTCGATGCAGCGCTCAGCGCCGCACAGACGGTGATCGTCGCCGATCACCAGCGTACCGCTACCAGCGAACGCGCCCATCTGCTGTTGCCAGTGGCCTCCTTCGCCGAAGGCGACGGCACCCTGGTCAGCTTCGAGGGCCGCGCCCAGCGTTTCTTCCAGGTCTATGAGCCGAGCTACTACGACGGCAATATCCTGATCCGCGAAGGCTGGCGCTGGCTGCATGCGCTGCACAGCACCCTGCAGGGCAAGGCCCTGGACTGGACGCAACTGGACCAGGTCACCGCAGCCTGCGCCGCCAGCAATCCGCTGTTGGCCGGTATCACGCACGCTGCGCCGAGCGCCTCGTTCCGCATCAAGGGCCTCAAGCTCGCGCGCGAGCCACACCGCTACAGCGGCCGCACCGCCATGCGCGCCAACATCAGCGTGCACGAGCCGCGTCAGCCGCAGGATCAGGACTCGGCCTTCGCCTTCTCCATGGAAGGCTACGCCGGCAGCAAGGAAGACCGTCAGCAGATTCCGTTCGCCTGGTCGCCGGGCTGGAACTCGCCGCAGGCCTGGAACAAGTTCCAGGATGAAGTCGGTGGCCACCTGCGCGCCGGCGACCCCGGTGTGCGCCTGCTCGAAGCCGCCGGCAACGCCCTGCCCTGGTTCGCGGTGAATGCTGCGTTCAACCCGGCAGCCGGCACCTGGCAGGTGGCGCCGCTGCACCACCTGTTCGGCAGCGAGGAAAACTCCGCGCGCGCCAAACCTATCCAGGAGCGCATGCCCGAGCCCTACGTGGCCCTGGCCCGCGATGAAGCTGCACGCCTGGGCGTGAACGACGGCGCGCTGCTGACCCTGCGCGTCAACGGCCAGGCGCTGCGTCTGCCGCTGCAGGTGCGCGACGACCTGGCCGTTGGCCTGGTCGGCCTGCCGGTTGGCCTGCCGGGTATTGCGGCGACGCTCGCCGGTGCCAGCGTGACCCTGCTGCAGGAGGCCGCGCAATGAGCTGGCTGACGCCCGAACTGATCGAGATCGTCGTCGCGGTACTCAAGGCCATCGTCATCCTGCTGGTGGTGGTGGTCTGCGGCGCGCTGCTGAGCTTCGTCGAGCGGCGCCTGCTGGGTTGGTGGCAGGATCGCTACGGCCCCAACCGCGTAGGGCCGTTCGGCATGTTCCAGATCGCCGCCGACATGATCAAGATGTTCTTCAAGGAGGACTGGACGCCGCCGTTCGCCGACAGGTTCATCTTCATCCTGGCGCCGATGATCGCCTTCTCTGCGATGCTGATGGCCTTCGCCATCATCCCGATCACCCCAACCTGGGGCGTGGCGGACCTGAACATCGGCATCCTGTTCTTCTTCGCCATGGCTGGCCTGTCGGTCTACGCAGTGCTGTTCGCCGGCTGGTCGAGCAACAACAAGTTCGCCCTGCTCGGCGCTCTGAGGGCTTCGGCGCAGACGGTGTCCTACGAGGTGTTCCTGGCCCTGGCGCTGATGGGCGTGGTGGCGCAGGTCGGCTCGTTCAACATGCGCGACATCGTCGATTACCAGGCGCAGAACCTGTGGTTCATCATTCCGCAGTTCTTCGGCTTCTGTACCTTCTTCATCGCTGCCGTCGCCGTGACCCACCGTCACCCGTTCGACCAGCCGGAAGCCGAGCAGGAGCTGGCCGATGGTTACCACATCGAATACGCCGGGATGAAATGGGGCATGTTCTTCGTTGGCGAATACGTCGCCATCGTCACTGTGTCCGCGCTGCTGGTGACCCTGTTCTTCGGTGGCTGGCATGGCCCGTTCGGCATCCTGCCGCAGATTCCGTTCTTCTGGTTCGCGCTGAAAACGGCCTTCTTCATCATGCTCTTCATCCTGCTGCGCGCGTCGATCCCACGCCCGCGCTATGACCAGGTCATGGCCTTCAGCTGGAAGTTCTGCCTGCCGCTGACCCTGATCAACCTGCTGGTGACCGGTGCCGTCGTGCTGGCCACGGCCCAGTAAGGAGAAAGCAATGTTCAAATACATCTGGGACATCCTGGTTGGCACCGCCACCCAACTGCGCAGCCTGGCCATGGTCTTCAGCCATGGCTTTCGCAAGCGCGACACCCTGCAATACCCGGAAGAGCAGGTCTACCTGCCACCGCGCTACCGTGGCCGCATCGTCCTGACCCGCGACCCTGACGGCGAGGAACGCTGCGTGGCCTGCAACCTGTGCGCCGTGGCCTGCCCGGTGGGCTGCATCTCGCTGCAGAAGGCCGAGACCGACGACGGTCGCTGGTATCCGGAGTTCTTCCGCATCAACTTCTCGCGCTGCATCTTCTGCGGCCTGTGCGAGGAAGCCTGCCCGACCACCGCGATCCAGCTCACCCCCGATTTCGAGATGGGCGAATTCAAGCGCCAGGATCTGGTGTACGAGAAGGAAGACCTGCTGATCAGCGGCCCCGGCAAGAACCCGGACTACAACTTCTACCGCGTGGCCGGTATGGCCATCGCCGGCAAGCCCAAGGGCGCCGCGCAGAACGAGGCCGAGCCGATCAACGTGAAGAGTCTGTTGCCATGACTCGTTCTTACCCTCTCCCCCAGCCCCTTTCCCGCAAGCGGAAGATGGGCGCCATGAGGAGCTTCTGATGGAATTTGCGTTCTACTTCGCCGCCGGTGTGGCGGTGGCAGCAACGGTCGGGGTGGTTACCAACACCAACTCGGTGCATGCCTTGCTTTACCTCATCGTCTCGCTGCTGGCGGTGTCGATGGTGTTCTTCGCCCTCGGTGCACCCTTTGCCGGCGCGCTGGAAATCATCGTCTACGCCGGGGCCATCATGGTGCTGTTCGTCTTCGTGGTGATGATGCTCAACCTCGGCCCGGCAGCCGCCGAGCAGGAGCGCACGTGGCTGACGCCCGGCATCTGGGTCGGCCCGGCGATTCTCAGCGCCCTGCTGCTTGGCCAGTTGCTCTATGTGCTGCTCAACCACGTCAGCGACGCCCACATCGGCCACACCACGGTCGAAGCCAAGGCCGTCGGCATCAGTCTGTTCGGCCCTTACCTGCTGGCCGTGGAGCTGGCCTCCATGCTCCTGCTCGCAGCCCTGGTTGCCGCCTACCACCTGGGCCGCCATGACGCCAAGGAGCCAACCATATGACCGGCATCCCTCTGGAACACGGCCTGGCCCTGGCCGGCGTGCTGTTCTGCATCGGCCTGGTCGGTCTGATGGTGCGACGCAACATCCTGTTCATCCTGATGAGCCTGGAAGTGATGATGAACGCCGCTGCGCTTGCCTTCGTCGTCGCCGGTGCCCGCTGGGGCGCGGCTGACGGTCAGGTGATGTTCATTCTGGTGATCACCCTGGCAGCCGCCGAGGCCAGCATCGGCCTGGCGATCCTGCTGCAGCTGTATCGCCGCTTCAACACTCTGGATATCGACGCTGCCAGCGAGATGCGCGGATGAATCTTCTAGCCCTGACTTTGTTCTTCCCGCTGCTCGGCTGGTTGCTGCTGGCCTTCTCGCGCGGACGTTTCGCGGAAAACACCAGTGCGCTGATCGGTGTCGGCTCCATCGGCCTGGCGGCCGCCAGCGCTGCCTGGGTCATCGCCGCGTTCCTCGGCAATCCGCCGGCCGGCGGCGCCTACAGCCTGACCCTGTGGCAGTGGATGAGCGTCGAAGGCCTGGCGCCGAGCTTCACCCTGCACCTGGACGGCCTGTCCGCGACCATGCTTGGCGTGGTCACCGGCGTGGGTTTCCTGATCCACCTGTTCGCCAGCTGGTACATGCGCGGCGAGGAAGGCTATTCGCGCTTCTTCGCCTACACCAACCTGTTCATCTTCAGCATGTTGCTGCTGGTACTGGGCGACAACCTGCTGGTGCTGTTCTTCGGCTGGGAAGGCGTGGGCCTGTGCTCGTACCTGCTGATCGGTTTCTATTACAAGCACGTGCCCAACGGTAACGCGGCGCTCAAGGCGTTCATCGTCACCCGTATCGGCGACGTGTTCCTGATGATTGGCCTGTTCCTGCTGTTCCTCAACCTCGGCACCCTGAACATTCAGGAGCTGATGGTACTGGCACCGCAGAAATACGTGGCCGGCGACACCTGGCTGTGGCTCGCCACGCTGATGCTGCTGGGCGGCGCGGTGGGTAAGTCCGCCCAGTTGCCGCTGCAGACCTGGCTGGCCGACGCCATGGCCGGCCCGACCCCGGTATCGGCGCTGATCCACGCGGCGACCATGGTCACCGCCGGCGTCTATCTGATCGCCCGTACCCACGGCCTGCTGCGCTTCGCCCTGCCGCTGTTCCCCAACGCTTCGGCGGAGTTCGC
>CAMPIF010000053.1 GCA_946886245.1 Ectopseudomonas composti
GGTCTTGGGCTCCAGCACGGCGCGCGCGGCAAAGTTGGCCAGGCCGGCGAGTTTCTCGCGCTCCTGCTCGGTGAGTGGGCGACCGTTATGTTCGGCAGCCTCCACCAGCAGCATCAGCGGTACCAGGGCGTAGTGGCTGTAGTCGGCCGCCAGGCGGCCACGAGCGACCTCCAGGGGCAGGTACTGGTATTCGCCCTCGCCGGGGGTGAGCTGGGTGAAGGCGCGGCGCAGTGCGACATCGGCCCAGGCCAGGGCGCGGTCATCGTCGAGCAGCATGGCGGTGGCGGCCACGGCCCAGGCGGCCCAGTAGTCGTGGTTGTTGAAGTAGATGCCGCTGTCGTAGCGGCGCGGCTCGTACTCGGCCATCACCTTGGCCGACAGCTGGCCCAGCCAGCGCGCCTGAACGGCGCTCAGCTGATAGCGCTGATCGCTCAGGGCCTGCACCTTGAGCAAGGTTGAGGCGATGGCAGCCAGGGCCCATTTGCGCGAGGCGACGCCGGTCTTGCTGGCGTCGTCGCTGAGCAGCGCCGATTGGCTGGCCCAGGCATCGAGCCACTGGTTCAGGCAGGCCAGGGCGGTGGTGGCTTCATCGGCCTTGCGGGTGCGCTGGAACACCTGAGTCGCTTTCACCAGGCCGCCGATGTAGTGCTTGACCTGCTGGCGGATGCGCTCGGTGTCCTTGCTCTGACGCGCCACCAGCCGCGATTTGCTGGCGTCGCTCTGGTCGTACTTGCTGTCCAGTTGCAGGTGCCCGGTGTAGGCCGCAGGCGGCTTTTTCGGGCAGCTCGCGTTGCGGTAGTCGCCCGTCATCTGCGCCGCCACGTTCGGCGCGTGGGTGCTCCAGATCGACTGCGTGGCGCTGGCGCTCATGGAGCCGGCGAGCAGCACCAGCATGGCGGTCAGGCGGCCGGGCGAAAGCCTCACAGACATAGCTTGGTCTCGATCTGGAAGGGTTGCTCCACCACCTGGGTGGGTTCGAGCAGCACCGAGAGCAGGTTGGCGTCGCGGAACTCCGCAGCGCGGCTCAGCTCCAGGTAGTACTGGCCGCCGGTGACGATGGCCTCGCGGCGGAACCACACCTTGTCGCGCGTGCCGTTGTCGTAGTAGGTGATGATGTAGAAGTTCTTGATGTTGGGGTCGCTGATGCGGATGTCGAGTACCGCGTCGCGGCCCTTGAGGTCCTTGCGCTGCGCACCGGCGTTGCTGAGCAGTTCGAGACGATCGTTGAGGCCCATGGCCGGGCGTTCGAGACGCGCTTCGAGCAGGCTGTCGCTGGCCTTGCAGCCGCCGTTGACCGCCGGGATCAGCTGGCGGTACATCAGGTCGCCATCGAGGCGGTAGTTGGCCGGCAGCTCCCATATGATCAGCTTGGGCGCCTTGTCCGGTGCGTAGTTGGACGACAGCAGGTATTCCAGCAGCGAGCCGTCCTGGCCCGCGCCGGGCAGGGCGTAGTTGATCAGGTCGCTGCTCAGGTACTGCTTGAGAAATCCGTCGAAGTTGAACTGCTTGGTCTCGTCTTCACGGGCGGCGGAGTTACTGGTGCCGACCAGGACGATTTCCGGGTCGGGCTGATCCTCGAACAGCAGGGCGGCGTCGTTGTCTTCCGGCACGGTCTGGTAGCCGGGCACGAACTGATAACCGAAGTGGTTGCCGCAGATCGCCGCCAGGCCGAGGTTGAGGGTGCCGTCCTTGGACAGGGTCAGGGTTCGCTCGGTGGTGTAGCCCTTGCGCGGCAGTTGCGCGTAGACCGGGTGCTGGCGAATGGCGTCGGCAGTAACCCGGGCGGTGGCCTCTGCGCCTACCGGGGTCCAGTGGTGGTCGCGGCGGAAGAAGAAGTCCTTCGGCGGCTGTTCCACCAGGGTCATGATGTCCGGGACGATGGCGCCGCCGTCACGCATCTGCTGCAGGAACTTGCGCAGGTTGGCGCTGGCACGCGCGTAGTCGAAGCCATGCATCTGCCCTGGCTGCAGCTGGGCGCGATGCATCAGGCCGCGAGTCGGTTGCACGGCTACCGCCACCTGGGTGCCATGGCTGGCGAACGCACGCATCAGGCGGGCGAACTCCGGCTGCATGGCTGGCGGAATGCCGAACTCGTTGGTCAGGTCGACCTCCGAACGAAACAGCCAGCGGTCGCTCCCCGGCACGATCTGCTTGAGTGACTTCATGTTGCCTTCGGCATATTCCTCCGGCGCACTGAGTTGCGGGCAGATCAGGCATTGCAAATCCGTGCATTCATCGGTCTTTTCGCCCTGCGCCGCAGCGGAGGCGTTCTGTACGCCTGCTGCGATCAGGCTGCCGATGGCCAGTAGAAAATAGTGCTTCATGCTCGTTGGGATCATCGTCCGCTCACTTGTTTGGCCGGCCGTTCAGGGTTCATTCGCTGGGGTCGATGCTGTTGGCCAGGGTTATCGCGCGGTAGCCGTTGGCGGCGGGTAGCAGGGCATAGCTGTAGGAGCGGCCCTTTTTCAGGAACAGCTCGTCGAAACCGATCAGCTGTTCGCTATCGGCATAGGCGGCGAAGGCGATCTTCAGCTCGTTGACCATGCGGCTGCCGGTCTGGTCGCGCTCGATGGTGTCGACCACCACGTGCTGCCCGTCGACGGTCTTCAGCGCTGCCGGCTTGTCGGTGAGGTTGTAGAAGGCGATCTGCGCCTTGCGTGGTTCGTTGACGAACTGGTCGGCGATCAGCAGCAGCTGGCCGTCGCGGTAGATCACCGTGCTTGCGGTGTTGGCCTTCAGCTCATGCTCGATCGCCTGGTTGGCCACGGCGATGCGCTGCTTGCCCGGCACAACGAAACGATAGCCGCCGAACTGCCCGCCGGTGACGACCTGGGGCTTGTTCTTGCCGCTGAGGGTGACTTCGATGTTGCGTTCGCTGAGGTTGAGCACCCGTACGAAAGCCGAGTTGGCCGGGGCCACCGGATCGTAAAGGTCGGCGTTGCCGTCCTGGGCTTGGGCGGCGGCGCTGGCGATCGTCAGCAGGATGATCAGGGCGCGGGAAATGAAGGCAGGCATGCGACGGTACCTCGGTCAGTGTTGGGCAGTTTCTGGCATGGCCAGGGGCGAAGGAATCTGGCGCTGGGCGAGCAGGGTGCGCAGGGGGAATTCCCAGATCACGGTCTGCAGCTCAGCGCTTTTCGCGGCTGGGCCGGCGAGAAATTCGTTCATCGACTGGAACGGGCCACGGGCTTCCAGCGCGACGCTTACCAGGTCGCGCTGCAGGGCTTCCTTGAGAAAGCCGACGAAGTTCCAGTCATCGATGCGTGTGTAGCTGGTGCCTACCAGCGCCAGTGACACGGCCGCTTCGCCGAACAGGCTGTCGGCCAGGTCGTTGCGGTTCTGCTGCAGGGTTTCGTAGAGCTGGATATGCACCGGCTCGAAATAGCTGGGCGCCAGCCTGGGGTCGAACTTGAGGTAGTTGAGCAGGTCGCCGGTGACTTCTTTTTCGCTGACCGCCTGGGTCAGGTAAGGGGTCTCGCCCTGCAGTTCAGGGAACTGTTTGGCCAGGGTTTGCGCTGCCAGTTCGGCGCCCCTCGGGCTCCAGTGAGTATCGTTACGCAGGAACAGCTGCTCATTGGCCGCCGCGTTCTGGTAGGCGCTGCGCAGGTCCACGGTGTCGATGCCGTGGTCATGCAGGCGCTGGCTGAAATGCTGGTACAGGTCGCTGATCGGCTGCGAGGGGGCATAGGTGGAATGTACGGCGTAGGTGTCCAGCTTCATCGGAATGGGCAGGACGATCAGCCGCGCGCCCTGTTGCGCCAGTTGCGCGCGTACCTTGTCGATCAGCACGATCTGTCGCTCCAGGTTGCCCTCGAGGTCCCTGGGTTGCAGGTATTCCTGATTGGTGAACAACCAGCCATCACGCCCCAGCACCACGCCGCTGGCGCCTTCACGAAAGATCGCGTGCTGGATGTTGGCCCACAGCTCGACGGACGGGTCGCGCAGGAACAATTGCTTGTCGTAGAACTGCTCGAACTTGCGCACCAGTTTGCCGTCGAGAAACAGCGACACAGCCTGGGTCTGCGTGCCGGCGAAGGCGAACACCGTCGGCAGCGAATACAGGAACATGGCGCACAGCATCACGCAGAAGAGAATCCCGTTGATCTTGCTGGCCGAGTTCATCACCGGAAACATGGGGGCATCCTCAGAACTGGAAGTACAGGAAGGGGGAGAAGGAGTTCGCGGCCAGGCGGGTCAGCGTCAGCAGGAAGCCGACCCACAGCAGCAGGGCGCTGAAACCGCTGACGTGCTGCATGAAGTACTGGTCCTTGTGCGTGCCGGCGTAGTAGCGAATGTTGATGCCGCCGGCGATGACGATCCACAGCAGGGCGATCAGGGTGAAGGTCATGGTCATGGCGGAGGTGCCGAACCAGTAAAGGTCCAGCGAGCCGATGCCGTTGAGGCCGATCAGCGCCTGATAGACCTGCAGGGCGTGCGGCAGGTTGCCGGTGAAGAACAGCGGCATGCAGGAGGCCAGCACGAACATGCAGCGGGCGTTGCGCCAGAAGTTGTAGGGCGTGTTGACCTTGGTGGCGATGCCCAGCTTGCGCTCGACCACCATGGCGATGCCGAAGAACAGCCCCCAGAAGATGAAGGCGAAGCTCGGCCCGTGCCAGAGCCCGGACAGCACCATGGTGATGACCAGCCCGACCAGCATGCCGGTCAGGCGCTTGCGTACCAGCGGCATGTACACGTAGTCGCGCAGGAAGTCGGCCAGGGTCATGTGCCAGCGCTGCCAGAACTCGGTGATGCTCTGCGCGATATAGGGCTGGTTGAAGTTCTCGGCGAAGCGAAAGCCCATCATCATGCCCAGGCCGATGGCCATGTCGCTGTAGCCGGAGAAGTCGAAGTACAGCTGCAGGGCGGAGATCAGCAGACCGAACCAGGCGTCGGCCATCTGCAGTTCGCCACCGCCGCCAATGAACAGGGTATTCATCGGTGCCAGGGAGTCGGCGATCAACACCTTCTTGATGAAGCCGAGCATGAAGCGGCAGGCCCCTAAGGAAAACAGCTCCAGCGAGTGGGTGCGGTTCTTCAGCTGCTTGTCGATCAGGCTGTAGCGCAGGATCGGCCCGGCGATCAGTTGCGGGAACAGGGCGATATAGGCGGCGAAATCGACGAAGCGGTTGGTGGGTTCGGCATTGCGTCGATAGATGTCGACAATGTAGCTCAGCGCCTGGAACACATAGAAGGAGATGCCCAGCGGCAGGATGATGTGTTCCAGGGTGAAGGTGTTGATGCCCAGCGGTTCCAGCACCGCCACCAGCACGTCGGCGCCGAAGTTGGCGTACTTGAAGTAGCCGAGGGTGGCCAGGTTGCCGATCACGCCGACGGTCAGCAGGCGAAAGGCGATCTTCTTCTCGCCGGCATCGACCCGCGCCTTGATGCGCAGGCCGAACCAGTAGTTCCAGTACGAGATGGCGACGAACAGCAGCAGGAAGTCCGGACGCCACCAGGCGTAGAACAGGTAGCTGCCGAGCACGATCACGTACGAGCGCCAGTGGTCCCTGGCTATGTAGTAACAAAGCAGGAACACCGGCAGGAACAGGAACAGGAAGACGTTGGAGGCGAAGATCATGCTAGCGCTGCTCTCGGTCAGTAAGTCAGGGTTATGCCCAGCGTCAATTGATAGTCATCACCGATTTCCAGCGCACTGCCGGCCTTGAAGTAGCTCAGGCTGGCCAGGGTGTTGAGCTGTACCCGCTTGCCGTCGTAGGCCAGCGGGAACATGCGCCAGTAGTGGTTGATGTCCAGCACCTGGCCCAGATGGGACGAGCCGGTATCGCGCACCACGCCTTCGGTGGTGGTGCGCAGGGGCAGCTGCGCCGAACGGTTGCGCAGATGCAGATCGCTGATGCGCAGATCCAGCGCAGTGCGGTCGGTGGGCTGGGTTTCCAGCACGATGCCGTAGAAGGCCAGGTTGCTCAGGTTGACGCTGACCAGGTTGCTGACCAGGCGACTGCTGTAGCTCAGCGGATCGTTGCGCCGGTCGGACTGGATGCGGTTGAGGGTGAAACCGTCGCTGCCGCTGTCGTCCGGGCGATCGGTGATACCACCACTGATGCCCACGCGCGGTGTCCATGGCAGCGTGTCGAAGCGCTTGCCGACATCCGCTACCACGGCCCAGCCGGTCTTGTCGCCGCTGTCGCGCAGGCCATTGTTCTGCGTGGTTTCCTGCCTGCCGTCGAGTGCCGCGACTTCCAGGTGATAGTCGCTGACCAGCGAGGTCAGGTGGCGGGTGTCTCCATGCAGGAATACGCCGTAACGCAGGCCGTCGAAGTCCTGGCGATCATCGGGCGAGCTGCCCGAGTAGTCGTCCTCGTGCAGCAGGCGCGCGCCGACCCAGTGATCGGCATGCCAGCGCCAGGCGTACTCGGCCATCAGGTAGCGAATTTTCTTGTCGCGCGGGTCGAGGCGGTTGTCGTCGGAGTTGTAGTAGTAGAACTTCTCGGCGATGGCGACGAAACCTTTGCCGAAGCTGTCGTTGTAGTCCAGGCGCAGGGCTTCGATGCTGTCGTCCCACCAGATGCCGAAACGATCGCTGAAGCGCTGGCGGCCGAAGGTCGCGGAAAAACGCGGGTCGTCGCCCAGCAGGTTGCGGCGTACATAGAACTCGCGGGCTTCGCTGTAGGCATGGCGCCGGCTCGACAGGTTCTCGTCGTTGCCCTCGTCGCTTTGCAGGGCATTCGGATCGGTGTCGTAGTTGAGCCACAGGCGGCCGAAGGCTTCCCACTTGGCCCAGCGTTGTTCGGGGGAGTACCAGCGGTAGGACGGCTCATAGCGCAGGCTGAAGAAACTGCGACGGTCTTCGCCCAGGCGCGTTTCGTCCGGCCCATAGCCGGTGCGCAGGAACAACTTGTGCGTCAGCAGCGAAGTGACCGGCTCCAGCTCGGGCGAGGCGATGCTGGTTTCTTCCGCGTGCAGCAGACCGAGCGGCAGGCAGGCGAGCAGCAGGGCTGCGCGGGCAAAGGAATTGGGAGCGCTCACAGTGTGGATTCCTCGATAAGAAGATTGCCTTCGGCGGCGGCTATATCGCGCTGTTCAGGCGTGAGCCGGGTGCTGAGCGAGTGCATCAGGTCGGTGGCGCGCTGGTCGCCCAGCTCGTGGGCGGCATAGGCGAAGGCGTAGGCCTTGCCGTTATCGCGGCAGATGGCGCGGCCGTAGGTATAGAGGCGGGCGATGCGCAGCAGGGCGTTCGCCGAGCCCTGGCGAGCCTCTGCCATGTACAGGGTCAGGGCGCGATCCTGATCGGGTTCGTCCAGCCCGCCCTGGCTGTAGAGGTCGCCTTCGAGCAGCTGTGCTTCGGGGTACTGCTCGGCCTGCAGCTCGGTGATCAGGCGTTGGCTCAACTGCGGATCGAGGGTGCGCCACAGCACCATGTGCAGGCTGGCGCGCAGTGCCTTGATGCGCTGCGGGGTGATCGGGTTTTCCCGTTCGGCCATGCTCAGGGTCAGGCTCTCGCCCTGGCGTTGTTCCAGGCGCTGGATCAGGGCCAGCACCGGCTCCGGGCTGTAGCGGTCCGGTGCGGTCATGAGAAAGCTGGCCTTGCTCAGCATGGCCGGGCCGAAATCACGCTCGATGGCGTTGTCCAGCCACTGCAGCACTTCGCGGTCGAGCTGTTCGACCAGGCTGGCATGGGCCTTCGCCTTCACTTCGCGGGCCTGCTTTTCTTCGTCGGTCTGCGCGCGAGTGGTCGGGCGGTTGTTGTTGAAGGTGCTGATCTCGATGTTGCGGATGTTCGCCACCTGCTGGGCGATGCGGTGCACCAGGTCGACGGGCAGGGCATTCATGCGCGGCGCCAGACGCTCGGCGAAGGCGCGAAACAGCAGGTTGCGCTGCTCGCCAAGAAACTCGTAATAGCGCTGCACGGCGCGCGGGTCGCTTTCCACGGCCAGCTGGAACCACTTCTCGGCTTCGCTTCTTTCACCGTAGCGCGCTGCCGCCACCGCTCTGTACAGCGGCGCGTGGCAGTAGATCAGGCAGGCGCGGTCATAGAGCTCGATCAGGCGGGTGACCTCGTCCTGCGTGAACAGCTCGGGGTAGACCAGGAACACCTCCAGGCGCGTGTCGACGGCGATGAAATCGCGTCCAGCGGTAAAGCGGCTGAGGGCCTGGCGCATGTATGCGCGATTGGCTTCGCGCCAGCGCGGCTTGTTGTCCACCAGCCGGGCGAGGGGGATCAGCGCGCCGATGTCACCGCGACCATCGGCAAAGGCCTGCTTGAACAGGTCGATGGCCTGCGTGGTATTCGCCGGGCTGCGGCCGGCCAGCACTTCGCCGAGCAGGCGCGTTGCGCCCAGGTCGCCACGCGCGGACAGATGGCGCAGGTCTGCTTCGACCTCCGCCTGGCCGTCCTGAAACAGCGCATAACGGACCTGTTCGAGGCTGCGCGCCGCATGCGCCGAGCTGGCGAGAGCCAGCGTCAGGGCAGTTGTGCAAAGAAGGTATCTGACCGGCATGGCGACCTCAGAACGTCCAGCGCAGGGGCAGGCCGAGCTTGAAGTCGACGGCCGTCGGCAACTGATAGGCGCTGCGCGGCAACGCCTGATCAGGCTTGATGGTCAGCTCGACCATCTGCCGTTGGTCGTCAACGCGGCTGGCGATGATTTCGCCGCTGTAGAGGGCGTCGCTACCCAGCACACGCATCTCGACCGCTCGCACGCGCTCGATCTTGTCCATGCGGTCGAAGGGGACGCTGGCCTTGACGTTCAGCGGCTGATCCTGCGGCAGCAGATGCACCAGTTGCTCCTGCTTGTAGGCGAAGCCGTCCATGCGCGGGCGGGGGAAGTACAGGCTGCAGTCGCAGGGGCTGGCGATCACCGTCTCGACGGTCACGCGGCCGAGCAGGGCGGCTGCATCCTGCTCGGAAAGGCTGGCCAGGGCGGCGATGTCGGTCGGGCTGGTCAGGCTGCTGGCCAGTTGCGTGGACACGCTGGCCAGCGGCTGGCCGGTGCTCACGCTGGTCTGCTCGGGGCCGATCAGGTACTTGAGGTTGCCGTTCTCCGGCATGCTCACCACGTAGGCGTTGGCGCTGACCACCGCCTGTGCGGCCGGCATCTGGAAGAACAGCAGGTAGCTCTTGTAGAGGATCAGGCTCAGTGCCGCCAGGCCGGCGCCGAGGAACAGCATCGAACCCATCGCCGCCTTCAGGCGTTCCGTGGGCGTGCGCGAACTGGCCTGTTTGGTCTTGCGCTCCTTGATGTAGTTCTCGCGCTGCATCACGTTGAACAGGCCGTTGATGTCGGCGATGTCGCCGGACATGTAGGCCGAGATGATGTAGCGCAGGATGTCGCGCTTCTGCCGATCCAGCTCGACGAATTCGGCGCCCACTTCATGGCCGCGCTGGGAGACGATCTTCAGCTTGGTGTCGATGTTCAGGTCGACCCTGTTCAACTTCAGCTTGATCGAGCCCTGGAACAGGCTGCCGAGCTTCAGCGGCTGCTCGTGGGACAGACCGATACCGCCCAGGGAGATGTCCAGGATCTCGCATTCCACGCCGTTCAGGCCGTGCCCTTGCAGGCTGATGCGGGCGGGAATCTTGGCGCGGACGAACTGGCGCTCATCGATCGCTTCGTGAACAACGTTTGCAGGTAAGACAGTGGTGCTACTCATAGCATTCGCGCCTTTACTTAAGGTTGCGTGAGTTCTAGCAGGACCGAAATGACCCCGAAGAAGATGGCAATGGAGGACAACAACATCGTCTTCGACGTCCATCGATTAAGGGCCGCATCGAAACTGACGCTGCCATTGCTGAGCGTGGTCTTTTGCCGGGTCCAGCTCTGCTGGTCCATGTGGAACATGGTGTAAACCTTCATCACCGAGCCGACGATCTGGTTGTAATACAGAACGAAGGGGTACATCGGATGCACCGGGTGCTTGGCGAAGAAGAACAACAGCGTTACCAGGGTGCGCGACAACAGCACCCAGAACAGGTACAGCAACAGGTACTGGATGCCGAACAGCAGACCGGCCACCACCGAGGCGCTCAGACCCATCAGGCAGGTCCACATGGACACGCGCTGGTCGTACAGCACGTACATGGTGAACAGGCCCAGACGGTCGAGGCCCAGCAGTCGGGTAGCGCGGAAGTTCTGCCGCAGCGAGTTGCCATACCAGCGGTACATCAGTTGCCGGGTCGCGCGCAGGAAGCTGTTGTCGGGTGGATGCTCCACCGTCAGGGTGTGGCTGTCGGGCACGTAAAAGGTGTCCCAGCCGGCGCGCATCAGGCTGAACCAGGAGGACTTGTCGTCGCCGGTGAGGAACTGGAAGCGCCCCAGCCGCCAGTGATCGAGGAAGTCGGCTTCCACGTCCTTGATGAATTCCGGGTTGGTCATCACGCTGGCGCGGAAGAACGACAGGCGCCCGGTCATGGTCAGCACGCGTTTGCTCAGCGCCATCGAGCACATGTTGATGTGCCGCTGGACGAAGCGCATGGTGTGCCATTCCTGCATCAGCCGGCTGCCTTCCACCTCGCAGAACTCGTTGGTGGTGATGCCGCCGACGCTGGGCAGATAGGCGAACATGCTGACGGCGCGCTCGACGCAGCCGGGCAGCATCATGGTGTCTCCATCGACCACACCGACCACGGCGTTCTCCAGCGGCATCTGCCGGGACAGCGCGCGGAAGGCATGCGCCAGGCCGTCGCGTTTGCCGGTGCCGCGTGCGCGCACGATGATCAGCTTGATGTCGTCGCGGTCGCGGACTTCCTGACGCATGATGTCCTTGATGAAGTTCTCGTCGCCTTTCTCCACGATCGAGGCGATGACGGTGCAGGGCACCGGCATCCGCTGCACTTCCTGAAACACCGACTGGTACACCTTGAAGGTGGTGTGGGTCGGGATGCGGAAGCTGGTCACCACCATGAACATGTGTTCGGGCAGTGCCGCGGCCCCCATGCGCTCGACGGCCTTGCGCATGCGTGGGAAGCGCCAGTGCAGGAAGTACATGCCGCGCAGGTAGTGAGTGGCGGCGTTGCCATAACGCCACATGCCCAGTGCGCCGATCAGAAAAATGAATTTCTGATGCGACGGGTCGAGGTAGCTCGGGTCGACCATTTCCGAGGCAAGTGCGAGCAGGGCGATCAGGCATAGCCAACCGCACAGCTTGCCGAAACCGGATGAGGTGTCGACCCCATTGAATAACCTAGGCATGTGACGTGCTTCCTCCAGTGAAGCCCTGTACGAGCGTCAGGCGCGGTGACGCTGAAAGTCGCTAGCTGACCGTGGCGTCGGTGCGGCCGTAGACATCCTCGAAGCGCTCGATGTCGTCCTCACCCAGGTAGCTGCCGGACTGGACCTCGATGATCTCCAGGGGAATCTTGCCGGGGTTGGCCAGGCGGTGAACGGCGGCGATGGGGATGTAGGTCGACTGGTTCTCCCAGAGCAGGAAGGTCTTGTCGTCACAGGTCACCCGCGCGGTGCCCGAGACCACGATCCAGTGCTCGGCGCGGTGGTGATGCTTTTGCAGCGACAGGCTGGCACCTGGCTTGACCACGATGCGCTTGACCTGAAAGCGGTTGCCACTGTCGATGGAGTCGTAGCTGCCCCACGGGCGATAGACCTGGCAATGGTTCTGCGCCTCG
The DNA here is from genome assembly GCA_946886245.1 of Ectopseudomonas composti. The sequence goes on from CAMPIF010000053.1 coordinate 11,582, forward strand.
GCGCGCCCGTCGCAGGTGAGGGTGTTGACCAGTTGCTTGACGTCCTGCACGCGGTCCTTGTGGGCGACCATCACGGCGTCCTTGGTCTCGACCACCACCACGTCCTTCAGGCCGACCAGGGTCACCAGCTTGCTCTGGCTGTGGGCCAGGCAGTCCTGGCTGTCGTGGATCACCACGTCGCCAGAGCGGCTGTTGCCCTGGTCGTCCTTGGCCCGGACGTCCCACAGTGCGGACCAGGAACCGACATCGTTCCAGCCTGCCGCGAGCGGCACCACGCAGGCGCGATCGGTCTTTTCCATCACCGCGTAGTCGATGGAGTTGTCCGGGCAGCACTCGAAGGCGCTGGGGTCGATACGGATGAACTGCAGGTCGCTCTTGCTGCGGCTGAGCGCCAGCTGGCAGGTGTCGTAGATGTCCTGATCGTGGCGTTGCAGCTCTTCCAGGTAGCGGCTGCAGCGGAACAGGAACATGCCGCTGTTCCAGACGTAGTCGCCCTGCGCCACGAACGCGCTGGCGGTGGCCAGGTCGGGTTTCTCGACGAACTGCTCGACTGACAGAACACCACCCGGCAGCCCGGAGCGCTCGCCGGTCCTGATATAGCCGTAACCGGTTTCAGGGCGCTCGGCGGGGATGCCGAACAGCACCATCTCGCCCTGTTCGGCAGCCTTGCGAGCCACGCCGAGTGCGCTGTGGAATACCGGCAAGTCTTCGATCACGTGATCGGCCGGAAGCACCAGGAGCAGCTCGTCACGGCCGGCGGCGAGCAGGTGCATGGCGGCAATGGCCACGGCCGGCGCAGTGTTGCGGCCGAACGGCTCGAGCAGAATGGTCTGCGCCTCGTTGCCGATAGCGGCAAGTTGTTCGCTGACGATGAAGCGATGTTCCTCGTTGCACACCACGATGGGCTTGCTGATGCCCTCGATTGCCAGGCGGCCGAGCGTCTGCTGAAACAGGGTCTCGCTGCCAGTGAGGGCCAGGAACTGCTTGGGATACAGCTTGCGCGAGAGCGGCCAGAGTCTGGAGCCACTGCCGCCGGACAAAATCAGAGGAATCATGCTGTCACTCCTGTAAACATCGATTCGGATCGTATGGGCAGTGAACGGGCGACACGCCATAACCAACCAAGCGGCACCTGACCGGTGCCGCCTCTGTTCTTGTTAGCTTGCTGCTACCAGCAGATACCTTCCTTGTTGGCCTGGGTGGCATGCGCCATGAACCCCACGAGATCGACGATCTGTTTGTCGTCGCCGACGCTGTTCATGACCTCGGCGAAGCGCTGTTCGCCATTGCCGATGATCAGCACGTCGGATTGCGCGACCACCTCGTCGAGCTCCTTGCACAGCAGCGAGGAAACGTGGGGGATCTTCGATTCGATGTATTCCTTGTTCGCACCGAAGACCCGGGCGTACTCGACGTTGCTGTCGAAAATGCGCAGCTCGTAGCCTTTGCCGATGAGCATTTCAGCCAGCTCGACCAGGGGGCTTTCGCGCAGGTCATCGGTGCCGGCCTTGAAACTCAGGCCCAGCAGGCCGATGCGGCGCTTGTCGTAGTGGGTGACGATGTCGAAGGCTTTCTTCACCTGGGCGGCGTTGCTTCGCATCAGCGAGCCGATCAGCGGCGTTTCCACGTCCAGGCTGCCGGCGCGGTAGGAGAGGGCGCGCACATCCTTGGGCAGGCACGAGCCGCCGAAGGCGAAGCCGGGCTTCATGTAGTACTTGGAGAGGTTGAGCTTGTGATCCTGGCAGACCACGTCCATCACCTCGCGGCCGTCGACGCCGGCGGCCTTGGCGATGTTGCCGATCTCGTTGGCGAAGGTGACCTTGGCCGCGTGCCAGACGTTGCAGGTGTACTTGATCATCTCCGCCACTTCGATGGACTTGCGGATGATCGGGGCGTCCAGCTCGCTGTACAGCTCTTGCAGAAGATCGCCGGACTGTTCGTCCAGTTCGCCGATCACGGTCATGGCCGGGAAGTCGTAATCCTTGATCGCCGTGCTTTCACGCAGGAATTCCGGGTTGGTGGCCACGCCGAAATCGACACCGGCTTTCTTGCCGGACGCTGCTTCGATCAGGGGGATCACCACGTTCTTTACCGTGCCCGGCAGGACCGTGCTGCGCACGACCACGGTGTGGCGTTCCTGCTTGTCGCGCAGGGCGGTGCCGATCTGCTTGCACACCGATTCCATGTAGCCGAGATCGAGGTCGCCATTGCGCTTGCTCGGCGTGCCCACGGCTATGAAGGACAGTTCGCTGGCCAGCACTGCGGCACCCACATCGGTGGTGCCACGCAGCAGGCCGGAGTTGACGCCGGCTTCGAGCAGTTCGGCGAGGCCGGGTTCGACGATGGGGGACTTGCCTTGATTGATCAGGTCGATCTTGGTTTGCGAGACGTCGACGCCAATGACCTCATGGCCGCGAGCCGACAAGCAACCGGCGCAGACGGCGCCAACATAGCCCAATCCAAAGATGCTGATTCGCATAGGTCCCTCTCTCATATAAATGAGTTAGCCGGTTTGAATTGGCCAACATCCGTGTTCATTAAGTACGCCACCAAGATTGCGTAATGGTTACTGCAATCGAAGAGGGGTGCTCGAATTGGCGCGGATACTAAGTTGGCTGTTTTGGCATTTCAAGCAAAACCTGAACCAAAAGTTATGAATTGTTTTTTATTGCTATGCGTTAAAATTTTTATTAATAAAAACAATTACTTATATTTGCTGTTTTTTAGGCGCCAAAAAATAGTTGCAGCTTTTTAGTGTGTTATTTTTATGGCGCCATAAAAACATTGCTTGTTGTGCTTAGTTGTATTGCACCGCACTAAGGCTCTGCTCGGAAGTTGTGCATGAGTG
>CAMPIF010000054.1 GCA_946886245.1 Ectopseudomonas composti
CGGCCACGCTGCTCAATGGATGGGTGGTCAGGCGCGCCCGGGCGGCAGCGCCGACGAGAATGCTACCGTCCTCGTCCAGGCTCACCGCCGAGGGGGTCAGCACATCGCCGAGCGCATTGGGGATCAATTCGGCTCGCCCGTCGCGCCAGACGGCGATCAGGCTGTTGGTGGTGCCCAGGTCAATGCCCAGCAGCGGGCTGTCACCAGTCGACATTGCTATCGCGACTCCCTCAAATCCATTGAAGCGCGCAGTCTACCCCGCACAGGGGCGCCGGCAAACTGCCTCGTCGCTGGCGTTTGCCCTACCCTGCAGCGCCCCCTAGAATGCCGCGATGCAAAACGACCTCGATCACAGACTCACCACACTCAATCCCGCCCAGCACCATGCGGTTACCACGCCGCCTGGTCATCAGCTGGTGCTGGCCGGTGCCGGCTCGGGCAAGACCCGCGTGCTGGTGCACCGCATCGCCTTCCTGATCCAGCGCCTGGATGTCTCGCCGCACAGCATCCTGTCGGTGACCTTCACCAACAAGGCGGCCGCCGAGATGCGCCACCGCATCGAAGACGTGCTGGGCCATGCCCCTGCCGGCATGTGGGTCGGTACCTTCCACGGCCTGGCTCACCGCCTGTTGCGTGCGCACTGGAAAGAAGCGGGACTGGCCGAGAACTTCCAGATTCTCGACTCCGACGATCAGCAACGTCTGATCAAGCGAGTGATCCGCGACCTCGGTCTCGATGAACAGCGCTGGCCGGCCAAGCAGGCGCAGTGGTTCATCAACGGGCAGAAGGACGAGGGCATCCGCCCGCAAGGCATCCAGGCCAGCGGCGACCTGTTCCTGGCCACCATGCGCAGCATCTATGAAGCCTACGAGGCGGCCTGCGCGCGCACCGGCGTCATCGACTTCGCCGAGCTGCTGCTGCGCGCCCTCGACCTGTGGCGCGACAACGCCGGCCTGCTGGAGCACTACCAGCGTCGCTTCCGCCATATCCTGGTCGACGAGTTCCAGGACACCAACGCCGTGCAGTACGCCTGGCTGCGCTTTCTCGCCAAGGGCGGCGAAAGCCTGATGGTGGTGGGCGACGACGACCAGTCGATCTACGGCTGGCGTGGCGCGAAGATCGAGAACATCCAGCAGTTCGACAGCGATTTCGCCGATGCCGAGATCATCCGTCTGGAGCAGAACTACCGCTCCACCGCCAACATCCTCAATGCCGCCAACGCGCTGATCGCCAACAACCAGGGCCGCCTCGGCAAGGAGCTGCGCACCGACGTCGGTGATGGCGAGCCGCTGGCCCTGTACGCAGCTTTCAACGAGCACGACGAAGCGCGCTACGTGGTGGAAACCATCGAGGACGCCCTGCGCAAGGACGGCCTCAAACGCAGCGAGATCGCCATTCTCTATCGCTCCAACGCCCAGTCGCGGGTACTGGAAGAGGCGCTGCTGCGCGAGAAGATCCCCTACCGCATCTACGGTGGTCAGCGCTTCTTCGAACGCGCCGAGATCAAGAACGCCATGGCTTACCTGCGTCTGCTCGACGGGCGCGGCAACGATGCGGCGCTGGAGCGCATCATCAACGTGCCGGCGCGTGGCATCGGCGAGAAGACCATCGAGACCATCCGCGAATACGCCCGCGCCCATGACGTGCACATGTGGGAGGCGATTCGCCTGATGCTCGCGGTCAAGGCGCTGCCTGGCCGCGCCTCGGGCGCACTGGCCGGCTTCATCGAACTGATCGACGGCCTGGCCGAGCAGGTGCTGGCCATGCCGCTGCACCAGATGACCCAGGTGGTCGTCGAAAAGAGCGGCCTGCTCGCCTACCACGAGGCGGAAAAAGGCGAGAAAGGCCAGGCCCGGGTGGAAAACCTGGAGGAACTGGTCAGCGCCGCACGCGCCTTCGAGAACGATGAAGACGACGAGCTGACCCCGCTGCAGGCCTTCCTCACCCACGCCTCGCTGGAGGCCGGGGACACCCAGGCCGCCGAGAATGAAGACAGTATTCAACTGATGACCCTGCACAGCGCCAAGGGCCTGGAATTCCCCCTGGTGTTCCTGGTGGGCATGGAAGAGGGTCTGTTCCCACACAAGATGAGCCTGGAAGAACCGGGCCGATTGGAAGAAGAACGCCGCCTGGCCTATGTCGGCATTACCCGTGCCATGCAGAAGCTGGTGATCAGCTACGCCGAAACACGGCGTCTCTACGGTAGCGAGACCTATAACAAGGTGTCGCGCTTCGTCCGCGAAATCCCCGCACCGCTGATTCAGGAAGTCCGCCTGAGCAACAGCGTCAGCCGCCCGGTGAGCACCAGCTCGATGGGTGGCGGCAGCCTGTTCGCCGGCAGCGCCATACCGCAAACGCCCTTCAACCTGGGTCAACGCGTACGACACAGCCTGTTCGGCGAGGGCACCATCCTCAATTTCGAGGGTGCTGGCGCCCAGGCGCGGGTCCAAGTGAATTTCGAAAACGAAGGCAGCAAGTGGCTGATGCTGGCGTACGCCAAGCTCGAAGCCTATTAGCACACCGTATCTGGAGATAATCGATGAATCGCCGCAATCTGTTCGGCGCTGCACTGGCTCTGATCACCGCCATCGGCCTGGTTGGCTGCAAAGAAGAAAAGCCGGCCAGCGAGCAGGCCGCTGCCAAGCCGGCAGAAGCCATCCACTGGAAGATGGTCACCTCCTGGCCGAAGAACTTTCCTGGCCTGGGCACTGCCGCCGAACGCCTGGCCGAGCGCATCAATGCCATGAGCGCCGGACGCCTGACCGTCAAGGTCTACGCCGCCGGTGAGCTGGTGCCGGCGCTGGAAGTGTTCGACGCCGTGTCCCGCGGCACCGCCGAGATGGGCCACGGCACACCGTACTACTGGAAGGGCAAGGTGCCGGCTGCGCAGTTCTTCAGCAGCGTGCCGTTCGGCCTGTCCACCCTGGAAATGAACGCCTGGCTGAGCAAGGGCGGCGGTCAGGCGCTGTGGGACGAGACCTACGCACCCTTCGGCGTGAAGCCGCTGTCGGCCGGCAACACCACGATGCAGATGGGTGGCTGGTTCAACAAGGAAATCAACAGCCTGGCCGACATCAAGGGCCTGAAGATCCGCATGCCGGGCCTCGGCGGCGAAGTCTGGAGCAAGCTCGGCGCGATCACCGTCAACCTGCCCGGCGGTGAGATCTTCACCTCCCTGCAGACCGGCGCCATCGATGCCACCGACTGGGTCGGCCCTTACAACGACCTGGCCTTCGGCCTGCACAAGGCGACCAAGTACTACTACTTCCCGGGCTGGCAGGAGCCGCAGGCGGTGGTCGAATCCATGGTCAACCAGAAGGCCTTCGACGCGCTGCCGGCCGACCTGCAGGCCATCGTCGTCGAAGCCGCGCGCGCCGCGACCCTGGACATGATGGACGACTACGTGTTCAACAACGCCAAGGCGCTGCACAGCCTCAAGAGCGAGGGCGTACAGTTCAAGCGCCTGCCGGACGAGGTGCTGCAAGCCATGCGCGAGCAATCCGGCGTGGTGCTCGAGGCCCTGGCCGCCGAAAACGACCTCAACGGTCGCATCTGGGCCTCGCAGAAGGCCTTCCTCGAAGAGACCAGCGCCATGCAGGCACTGACCGAGAAAGAACTGTACAACTGGCGCTGAGCCGGTTGCTCCCCTCTGCCATTCATGGGAGAGGGGTTGGGGGAGAGGGCAGAAACACCGCGAAAGCGTTAGCCTCCCCTCTCTATTACGCGGCCAGACGACACTGCACCGAATAGCATTGGGTTCTGGCCCCGTTTTTCTTAGGGATTATGCCCATGCGTCTTCGCTCTCTGCTCCTCCTGCCCCTGCTCGCCTTCGGCCTGATCGGCTGCAAGGACGATTCCGCACCGGCCGACCAGGCCGCCGCGCCTGCTCAGACCTTCCACTGGAAAATGGTCACCACCTGGCCGAAGAACGCCCCCGGCACCGGCACCGCTGCCGAACGCCTGGCCGAGCGCGTCAACGCCATGAGCGCCGGACGCCTGAGCATCAAGGTCTACGCGGCTGGCGAGCTGGTGCCGGCGCTGGAAGTGTTCGACGCCGTGTCACGCGGCACTGCCGAACTCGGCCACGGCACACCCTATTACTGGAAGGGCAAGGTGCCGGCCGCGCAGTTCTTCGGCGCGGTCCCCTTCGGCCTGTCCACCCTGGAAATGAACGCCTGGCTGAACAAGGGCGGGGGCCAGGCCCTGTGGGACGAAGCCTATGCGCCGTTCGGCCTCAAGCCACTGACCGCGGGCAACAGCACCATGCAGATGGGCGGCTGGTTCAACAAGGAAATCAACAACCTGGCCGACATCAAGGGCCTGAAAATCCGCATGCCGGGCCTCGGCGGCGAAGTCTGGAGCCGCCTGGGTGCGACCACCGTGGTGATGCCGGGCGGCGAAATCTTCACCGCCCTGCAGACCGGCGCCATCGACGCCACCGACTGGGTCAGCCCCTACAACGACCTGGCCTTCGGCCTGCAAAAAGCCGCCAGGTACTATTACTACCCCGGCTGGCAGGAGCCGCAGTCGGTGCTCGAACTGCTGATCAACCAGAAGGCCTTCGACGCGCTGCCGGCCGACCTGCAGGCCATCGTCGGCGAGGCTGCGCGCGCGGCGACCCAGGACATGATGGACGACTACGTCTACCACAACGCCCTGGCGCTGGACGAACTGAAGAAGAGCGGGACGCTGCTCAAGCGCTTCCCCGACGACGTACTGCAGGCCATGCAAAACGAGAGCGAACAGGTGCTCGGCGAGCTGGCCGCACAGAGCGAGCTCAACGGCCGAATCTGGGCCTCGATGCAGGCGTTCCAGGCGCTGGCCACCTCGATGCAGGCGCTATCGGAAAAGGAGCTGTACGACTGGCGCTGAACTGGCAATGCGGCGCACCCTGCCCGTAGCCGCTATTCAACGCAGACGCGACGCAGGGTGCGCCGCGCGCACCAGCGTTCAGTGGCTCCGTTTGTCGTTCCAGGCTGCGCCTCATGCCCTGGCGGCCATACTTCTCGGATGAAAAAAAGACCGACCGAGCCCGCCCTGATCCTCGATAGCGCCCTGCAACTGGCCGATGTCTGTGGCTGGGAGCGCCTGCACCTGTTCGACATCGCCGCCACACTCGACATTGGTCTGGACGATATCGCCCGTCACTATCGCGACAAGGACGATCTGGTAGAGGCCTGGTTCGACCGCGCCGACCAGGCCATGCTCGGCCATGCGAGAAGTCCTGATCTGCAGGGCCTGAACGCCGAACAGCGCCTGGAAAGTTGCCTGTTGGCCTGGCTCGACAGCCTGGCAGCACATCGCGCGGTGACCGGGCAGATGCTGCTGTACAAGCTCGAACCCGGGCATATCCATTTGCAGGTGCTCGGCCTGATGCGCATCAGCCGTACCGTGCAGTGGTGGCGCGAAGCCGCTGGCCGGCAAAGCCTGCACCTGCGCCGCATCGCCGAAGAAACCCTGCTCACCGGCGCCTACCTGCGCAGCTTCATACACTGGCTGCGCCATCCCGAAGAAGATGCAGCAACCTTCCGCGCCTTTCTCCGTGGCCAACTGCGCTGCGGCCCGCTGCCCCTGCTGCTGCAACGCCCGTAGGGTGCGCCATGCGCACCAGGGGCCGCTTCGGTACTGAGCCGGGCGCGTACGGCGCCGTCTAGCGCAGGCAAAAGCCGGAAACATTCTGTCACTGGTCATGCGCCCCCATGGCGGGCAAGATGCCGTCCAAGCTTTTCCACAAGAGAGAAAACCGTGATGCAGCGTTTCCTCAGTATCGCCATGGTGCTGTGCCTGGCACTGACCTTCAGCTTCGAAGCCCACGCCAAGCGCTTTGGCGGTGGCAAATCCTTCGGCTCCGCACCCAGCCACCAAACCCGTCAGGCCACACCGCCGGCGCAGTCGGCTGCGCAGGCGCCCGGCCGTCAACAACCCGCCGCTGCCGCCAGCGGTGCTTCGCGCTGGCTCGGCCCGCTGGCCGGTCTGGCCGCCGGTGGTCTGCTGGCCTCGATGTTCATGGGTGATGGTTTCGAAGGCCTGCAGATCATGGACATGCTGATCTTCGGCCTGATCGCCTTCCTGCTGTTCCGTTTCCTCGCCGCCCGTCGTGCGCGCCAGCAGCCACAAATGGCAGCTGCCGGTGCCCCGTACCAGCGTGAAATGCCGAACGCCGACAACGCGCCGGCCGCTGGCAGCAATATCTTCGGTGGTCGCCTGGCTACGGCCGCTCCGGTGATCAACGCCCCGGCCTGGTTCAACGAGCAGAGCTTCATCGCCGCCGGCCGTGAGCACTTCATGAACCTGCAGCAGCACTGGGACGCCGACGAGATGGACAAGATCGCCGAGTTCGTTACCCCGCAACTGCTGGAGTTCCTCAAGCGCGAGCGCGCCGAGCTGGGTGACGGCTTCCAGTCCACCTACATCGACGACCTCAACGTGCAGCTCGACGGCGTCGACGACAATGCCGAGAAGACCATCGCCACCCTGACTTTCAGCGGTCTGTCGAAGACCTCGCGCTTCGACCAGGGCGAGCCATTCAGCGAAAGCTGGCGCCTGGAGCGTGCTCAGGGCGACAACCAGCCCTGGCTGGTCGCTGGCATTCGCCAGAACTGATCGCTACGACGCACAAAAACCCGGGCTTGCCCGGGTTTTTCATTTCAGCATTCGCCGGTTATCGCGGCTGAAGCCGCTCCTACAGCCTGATTACCTGCTCGTCACGGCAGCTCCGCAGCAGCCCGGCGCATGCCGATATGCGGGATGTCGTCCTCCAGATAGGCCTCGGTCACCGCCACGAAACCATAACGCCCGTAGTAGCCCTGCAGATGCGCCTGCGCCGACAGATAGACCGGCACGCCCGGCCAACGCTGGTGACACTCGAGCAGCGCCTGCTCCATGAGCCGGTGACCCAGCCCGGTGCCACGCGCCCGCTCGGCGATCACCACCCGACCGATCACCACCTCGCCCTCCATACGCTGCGGATCGAGCAGGCGCAGATAACCCAGCAACCCCGACTCGTCGCGTGCCAGCAGGTGACAGGTATCGCCGACCAGGTCCTGGCCATCGGTTTCCAGATAGGGACAGTTCTGCTCGACCACGAACACCTGGGTGCGCAGCGCCAGCAGTGCATAGAGGGTCGCGGTATCGAGTTCGCTGTGGTGCAGGCAGTGCCAGGCAAGAGATGACATCGAAGGGCTCCGCAAAAGCGCCAGTATGCAGTGATGACGACATGTTTTCATTCTGCCGGCCAGCTACTGTATAAAGCCGATCCCCCCTGATGAGGAGCCGACGCCGTGGAAGAAGTCATCGAACAGCTGCGCGAACTCAACGAGCCGGTACCGGTACCGCTGGAGCTGCCGGAAGAAGAGACCCTGGTGGAAATTCAGGAGCAGATCCTCATTCACTTGCCCTTCGAGCTGCGCGAATACCTGCTCAAGGTCAGTGATGTGGTCTACGGCCGCCTGGAGCCGGTGACCGCCAGCGATCCGCAATCGCACACCTACCTGCCGGAAGTCGCCGCCGAAGCCTGGAGCCTGGGGCTGCCGCGCGATCTGGTGCCGCTGTGCCAGGACGGCCGCGATTATTACGCCGTGGACGTGGAAGGCCAGGTCTGGCTGTGGGACGGCGACGAAGGCGAACTGACCGACGAAAGCTGGGACTCGGTCTGGCACTGGTGCCGCGACGTCTGGCTGGAAAGCTGAGAGCGCCTTCGCCGTAGGGTGCGCCATGCGCACCAGCTTCGCGAACTCCGTCGCCGCTGAAGCGCCTCCCACAAAAGTCATACGCCTGGGCTGGAGCCCGTGGGAGGGGCTTCAGCCGCGAAATCCATAAAGCGAGTTGCGCGAGCACCGCCTCACACCTCGCCCTGCTCCAACGCCAGCAGGTTGAGCAGGAACCGCGCGAAGTACAGCAGATCCTGCTCCATGGCCTGGCGCGCGCCCTTGGCGTCGCCGGCCTCGATGGCCACAAAGGCATCTTCATGAAAGTCGTTGAGCCGTAGCGACAGATCGGCGCCAGTGAACAAGCGGTTGAAGAATGGCCCGATCTGCAGCCATAGCGACTCGATCGAACGCATCAGCACCGGGTTGCCACAGGCGCCGTACAGGTGCAGGTGAAACTGGCTGTTGGCAATGAGGTAGTCCTGCACCTGGCGGGTCTCGATGGCCACATCCATGCGTTGCACGCAGTCACGCAGCTGGGCCAGATCGTCGCGGCTCAGGCGTGGCGTGGCCAACTCCACCGCCAGGCCTTCCAGCGCCAGGCGCACCTGAAAGATGTTCTCGTAGCGCTCGCGGGTCATCGACGGGACTCGCACCGAGCGCTGCGGCTCGCCCTCCAGCGCGCCCTCGGCCACCAGTCGCTGCAGGGCAGCGCGCACCGGCATCGGGCTGGTGCCCCACTCGCCCGCCAAGTCGCGGATCTTCAACCGCTCTCCAGGCTGGAAGCGCCCGGCCAACAGGCCCGAGCGGATGTTCTGGTACAGCTGTTCCTGCAGGTTGTCAGCCATGCACCACCTCCCTCGGTGGCGCCGGCAATTGAGCAAGGGTCAGGCTACAGTCACGCATGAAAGGCTCCAGTAGAAAATGTGGCGAGTCTACGTCAGGGACTGATTTTGTGCGAAAAATGCCCGGACATTAAATATTTAGTGATCACAAATACGGGTTTACAGATGAAATATCTGACTTTCATCAGGCCATTTACTATTTTGTGATCACAAAATATCATGCGAGCAGCATTCAATCGAGGTATGCCCCATGACCACCGCCAGTGGTATCAGCCCAATCGCCGTTGATCGCTTCGTCGCGGCCGAGCGTGCGCTGTTTCTGTCGCGCAATCCGAAGTCCGTGGCTCTGGCCGAACGCGCCCGCCACTCGCTGTATGGCGGCGTGCCGATGCACTGGATGGCCGACTGGTCAACGCCGGTACCGCTGTTCGTCGAGCGCGCCAAGGGTGCGCGCTTCTTCGACGTGGACGGTCACGAGTACATCGACTTCTGCCTGGGCGACACCGGCACCATGTTCGGCCACTCCCCCGACCCGGTGGCCCGCGCCCTCGCCGAGCAGGCGAACAAGGGCCTGACCACCATGCTGCCCGGCGAAGACGCCGTGGTCTGCGGCGAGCTGCTGGCCCAGCGCTTCGGCCTGCCGTACTGGCAGGTGACCGCCACCGCCACCGATTCCAACCGCTACGTGCTGCGCTGGGCGCGCGCCATCACTCAGCGCAAGACCCTGCTGGTATTCGACGGCTGCTACCACGGCACCGTCGACGACGTGATGGTGCGCCATCGCGATGGCCAGACCGTGCACCGCTCCGGCCTGGTCGGCCAGGCTTATGACCTGACCGAGCACAGCCGCGCCATTCCCTTCAACGATGTCGAAGCCCTGGAAGCGGCGCTGGCTGAGGGCGACGTCTGCGCCCTGCTCTGCGAGCCGGCAATGACCAACATCGGCATGGTCCTGCCCGATCCGGGCTTCATGCAGAAATGCCGCGAACTCACACGAAAGTACGGCAGCCTGCTGATCATCGACGAAACCCACACCATCTCCACCGACATCGGCGGCTGCACGCGCCTGTGGGGCCTCGACCCGGACTTCTTCGTGGTCGGCAAGCCTATCGCTGGTGGCGTGCCGTGCGGCATCTTCGGCTGCAGCGCGGCGATGGCCGAAGCCATGACCCAGGCCCGTCAGCGCGCCAGCGCAGAAAGCCAGGGTCACGGCCACAGCGGCATGGGCACCACCCTGTCGGCCAATGCCCTGGCCATGCACTGCATGCGCGCCAACCTGGATCAGGTGATGACCCAGGCGGCCTACGACCACATGCTGCCGCTGGCGGCTCGCCTGGCCGAAGGCTTCCGTCAGTTGATCGACAAGCACGACCTGAAGTGGTCGGTGACCGAGCTGGGCGCACGCTGCGAATTCCAGTTCTGCGCCACGCCGCCGCGCACTGGCGCCGAGGCCGAAGCGGCTTTTCATGACGAGCTGCAGATGGCCCTGCACCTGTACCTGATCAATCGCGGCATCCTGATCACGCCGTTCCACAACATGACCCTGTGCTGCCCGAGCACCACCGAGGCCGATGTGGACAAGTTGATCACCATGCTCGATGCGGCCCTCAGCGAGCTGCTGGCCATCCCCGGCGCCAGGCTCTGAAGATTGCTCCCACGCTCCAGCGTGGGAGCGCAGGCAGCGACGCTCCGCGTCGCAAGGGACGCAGAGCGTCCCCGGAGTGGTGCCCACGCAGAGCGTGGGCACCATCAGACACCCTACGCGAGAACCACCATGCAATTCGCCCATCCCCAGGAAGCCCGCGATTTCCTCGAACGCCACCCCGAGGTACGCAGCATCGAGCTGATGCTGATCGACGCCAACGGCATCCCGCGCGGCAAGCTGCTGCACCGCGACGAACTGCTGGCCATCTACGAGAACGGCCGGCCGCTGCCCAGCTCGATCCTCTCGCTGACCATCCAGGGCGAGGACGTCGAGGCAAGCGGCCTGGTCTGGGAAGTGGCCGACGCCGACTGCTGGACCTACCCGCTGCCCGGCAGCCTGACCCTGCAACCCTGGCGCGCGGTGCCCACCGGCCAACTGCAGGTGAGCATGCATCCGACTCAAGGCATGCCGGCCACGCCGGGCGATCCGCGCCATGTGCTGATCCGTGCCATCGACGCGCTCAAGGCCGACGGCTATCACCCGGTGATGGCGGTGGAGCTGGAGTTCTACCTGCTGGACAAGCAGCGCGACGCCAACGGTCGCCCACAACCGGCCGTGCAGATGAACGGCGTGCGCCCGCAGGCGCCGCAGGTTTACGGCGTGTACGAGCTGGAGCAGATGCAGCCGTTCCTCGACGATCTCTACGCCGCCTGTGAAATGCAGGGCTTGCCGGTGCGCACGGCGATCTCCGAATACGCCCCGGGCCAGCTGGAGCTGACCCTGGAACACCGCTTCGACGCCCTGCAGGCGGTGGACGAGGGCGTGCGCTACAAGCGCCTGGTCAAGGGCGTGGCGAACAAGCACGGGCTGCAGGCCTGCTTCATGGCCAAGCCGTTCGGCGATCTGGCCGGCAACGGCATGCACATGCACGTCAGCCTGGCGGATGAACAGGGCAACAACCTGATGGCCTCGGAAGACCCACAGGGCACGCCGCTGCTCAAGCACGCCATCGGCGGCATGATGGCCACGCTCGACGACGCCCTGGCGATCTTCTGCCCCAACGCCAACTCCTTCCGCCGCTTCCAGGCCAACAGCTACGCGCCGCTGGCCAAGAGCTGGGGGGTGAACAACCGCACCGTGTCCTTCCGCGTGCCGGGCGGGCCGGCCAACAGCCGTCATGTCGAGCACCGCATCTGCGGTGCCGACGCCAATCCCTATCTGGCGGCGGCGGCGATCCTTGCCGGTATCAACAAGGGTATCCGTGAGCAGATCGACCCGGGCGCGGCCATCGTCGGTAACGGCTACGAACAGGCCCGCGAAACCCTGCCCACCGACTGGCTCACCGCGCTGCGCAACCTGGAAGGGTCGAGCTGGGCGCACGAGGCTCTGGGCGAGCAGTTCCTCAAGGTCTTCCAGGCGATCAACTGCGCGGAATACCGCCAGTTCATGGCCGAAGTCGGCGAGCAGGACTGGCGCTGGTACCTGAGTCACGCCTGAGTCGGGCAGGTGGATGAAAAACCCGCCCCTGCTCACAGCGGCAGGCAGCGCGCGCCGTCATCCTCCAGCATGGGACCGGCAAAACACAGCCGACCCTGCTCATCGAGCTGTGCTGGCTGCCCCGGATAGTAGGGGTTGTCGAAGGCGCGCAGTTGCTCGGCGCTTGGCGTACCCTGAGGCAGTTGGGACAGCCCCTGCAGCAGGCGACGATAGGCTTCGAGGTCCTGTAGTCGTACCGCATAGCGGCGATAGTCAGGCGCCCCAATGTCAAGCAGCACGTTACCCATCGGGTTGCGCCAGCTGCGTTGCCACTGGGCAGCGGGCAACTGCTGCAGCTCCCCGACAAACACTTCAGGCGGGCGCCGCGAGAGCTCGGCAATCGGCTGGTAGAACGTCAAGCTGGCATTGGTGCTCATTTGGGGGCGCAGGCCCCACCGCAGCATCAGCCGCTCTCCCAAGCTGTTCTGTGCCTTGGGCAGCGCCTCGAAAAGTAACGCCATCCCCTGAAACTCATGCTGCAGCGGCATCAGCAGGCTGCGTTCAGCTTCATCGAAGGCAGGCACACTGCTCGGCGCCGGCATCGACCCCTTACGATGGAGCACGGCCTGCCAGAACAGGTTGCGCTCGACCATACGCGCCAGAATCATCTTCGCGATCAGCGTATCAGCGCGGCGCAGCTGCCCTCGCAGCAGGTGCAGCTCCTCATCGAGACGCGCCCGAACCTGCTCCCCCTCCCCCACCTGAGCCGCCTTGAGCAGTTGCAGAGTCAGCAGCTGCTGGCCACTCACGAGGTAACGGTGCGGCGGCAACGGGGCAATGAGGCTGGCCTCCAGAAGATTGCGGTAGTCATCGAGCTGGAGAAACTGCCAGTAGCGCTCGCGCAGAAGACGCTGCTCATCCGTCTCGACCCAGCCAGACACCCCACTCAGCAGCGTGGTCAGACAGCCCTCTTTTTCTACCGCACAGAACAAAGGTCCCTGCGGTAAAGCCAACGTGGCCACCACTGGCTCTGCAAAGCCCTCATCCATCGGGCCGTGGCTGCTGCGCCAGGCGCGATAGGCCTGCAGCCGCTCGGCACCCAGTGCCTCTGGCGACTGCCCAGGGCCAGCATCCAGACCATTGAGAAACACATAGGCCCGACTCTGCCCTTCATCGACCTGAGCCTGTTCCAGCCAGGTTTGCGCGTCGGCACTCAGCGCTTCATCCCGCATCCAGGCATAGCCGCCAGCGACCAGCAGCACGGGCAGGCCCAGGAGCAGCGCAACGATCCCTGTGCGCATCATCGGCTCACCTTGATGTACTCGCCCGCCACACTGATACCCATGCCGCCGTAGTCCTGGCAGCGATCGGCGAACACCTCCTGCACGCGCAACTCGATGCCTTCGCGCAACAGCTGCACCGCGCAATCGCTGCCCAGCCCGGCATCCTCCAGGCGCATCTGCACGCCGTCGCCGACCAGCTTGCCATCCAGCTCGCCGATGGCGGCCGGGCCGTATTCCTCGACCCGGGCACCAGCGCGCACGGGCGAGAAACTGGCGTGATAACCGCCACTGCCGTCCTCGCTGATCTGCAGCTCGCTCCACACCGCCTGGCCGCCGTAGCGCAGGTAGCGGCCAACGGGGCTGGCGCTCAGCGCCAGATAATCCAGTGCCTCGGCCACCTTGCGCAGGTGCAGACGGGTCGAGGAGCCGCTGAGGTTGTTGTCCAGTGCCACGCCCAGCCAGGCGCGCGCCATGCCCGCCTGACCTGCGCGCAGGCTGGCCAGGATGAGGTTGTTCAGCGCCAGCTCCAACTGTGCCGTGTCGCCTTGCTCGACACGTCGTAACTGACGCTCGAAGGCTGCGATGGCCTGCTCATGGCGACCGTCCTGGTAGGCGGCGCTGCCGACCTGGTTGCACTGCACCACCGTGGCGCACTCCTCGGTCGCCTGCACGGCAGCGACGAGCCCCAGCAGCGGCAGGAGCAGAAATTTCGAGCGGATCGGCATGGATGACATCCTTGCAGTAGTGAGTGTGTATCTTGCATCCCCAAAGCCAGCAGGCCTTACCAGGCTGTTGAAAAACTACCTACGTTGCCATTGCTGCGTTAAAAACAGGCTCAAAATGCTCATTTACAACTCGTAAACTGCGCTTTTTCGCCTGTTTTTGCCTTGCACTGGCTGCCTCGCCTACGTTTTTCAACGGCCTGGTACTCTCATAAGCCCCACACGTACTCGGAGCAACGATGGAAGCCGGAACCGCGCAACTGACGATGACCGTACTGATGACCCCGGATATGGCCAATTTCTCCGGAAATGTCCACGGTGGCACCCTGCTCAAGTACCTCGACGAGGTCGCCTACGCCTGCGCCAGCCGCTATGCCGGCTGCTACGTGGTGACCCTGTCGGTAGACCAGGTGATGTTCCGCGAACCGGTGCATGTCGGTGAGCTGGTCACCTTCCTCGCCTCGGTCAACCACACCGGCCGCACGTCGATGGAGATCGGCATCAAGGTGATCACCGAGAACATTCGCGAACGCTCGGTGCGCCACACCAACAGCTGCTTCTTCACCATGGTCGCGGTCGATGCTCATGGCCGCCCGGCGCCGATCCCGGCACTGCAACCGGACAGCGCCGACGGCCTGCGTCGTCAGCGCCAGGCCAAGCAGCGCCGGCAGATTCGCGACGAGTTGCAGCAGCGCTACCAGGCGTTGAGCGACGAAAAGAAGCAGGCCTAGGGCCTTAACG